>CAXMSH010000132.1:0-4448 GCA_964195875.1 Thermodesulfovibrionia bacterium | reverse complement strand
AGAAAACCTATCCAACCTGCGAACGCGACCGGATGAAGGATTACATCGTATTTTTCAGGATCAATGTTTAGAGTTATCTTGGTGATAATGCTGAATAGTATCGAGCTTCCGAGAGATAAACTGCCTTCGACCTTCTGTATCTCTTCGATGGGTACAACTTCAGAAAAGCTCAGCCCAATTATAACTGCAACCACCGCGATCAAAAAACCTCCTATCGGACCCGAGGCACCGATGTCTATAAGGGCGCGCCTGTCATATATAGGCGGCTTCATCTTGATGATCGCTCCGAACGTGCCTATTATGGAGGGAGCGGGGATAAAATAGGGCAGCGTGACCGATACGTTATGACGTCTTGACATGAAGTAATGTGAAAACTCATGCGTTATGAGGATGAGAAGAAGAGTGAGAGAAAAGGGGAGTCCCCGATATATCTCACCGGGAGTCTCCCATGGAATGACACCACTAAGCATTGCACCGGCAATAAGGGTCGCAAAAAAGGTCAGCACAAAGAGGATTACATGGACCGGGGTCAGTTTATGAGGCATTTTTATATTTTACCACTGCCCAGCGGATAATAAAATAACTGAAGATTGCTGAGAGAGAGCCGACGACTATGGTTCCCACCAGAAAAGGGATGATCAGGTGTTTCAGTTCACTCATAAAGACCATTAATGAAACATCATTCCAGTCAACAGCTGGGAGGATTCTCTCTAACCCTGTCAGCCTGGCCCCGACCCAGATACAGAAAGAGTATATAGGGACTATCGTCCAGGGGTTTGTAATGTATACACCTACAACAGCGACCAGCCTGTTAAGCTTCAGCAGCCACGCGATGAAGAAGGCGCCGATCGTGTGAAGCCCTAATAGCGGGGAAATGCCCATGAATACGCCGAGGGCAAAGGCC
This sequence comes from Thermodesulfovibrionia bacterium, assembly GCA_964195875.1. Taxonomy (GTDB): domain Bacteria; phylum Nitrospirota; class Thermodesulfovibrionia; order UBA6902; family UBA6902; genus CAXMSH01. Next base: position 3,544 of record CAXMSH010000132.1, on the reverse strand, counting down.
ATGGCGATACGATGCGGGGAATCTTTTATCTTAAGGACTTGTCTGATTTTGTCTCTGATAGCCATGATCGTAAAGTTGTATCGGAATCGCTCCCCTGTTTTCAAGAAAGATTCCCGACAAGCGGGAATGACAGTATAAACAGACTAATCCCATAACGATTGTCACTCCCGCAGAGCCTGTCCTCGCTTGTCGGGGATCGGGAGTCATCAGGCAGCATGATTCTGAATCCCGAATTGTCGGGGAATAACGAAAAAAGAATTTTGCAAGAGCCTCAACTAAAAACTTTTATCTGAAGTGTTCATACCCACCGGCCTTGAAACTGGTTCTTCTGCCATCGGGGCTTATTATATATCTGCCTTTCTCAGTGATTCTCCCTATCCTCACGGCATCCTTCCTGGTCCTTGACCGGGCTGTAAAGAGGAGAAGATAATCCTCCCCTCCCTTAGTTGCAAAATCCAGGGGATCTTTGCCGAGTCTCCTGCAAGTATCGAGTAATGGTTTTGATAACGGGAGCCTGTCACTATGAATTTCGGCGCCGACTCCGCTTTCATCACATATATGCCCCAGATCCACCATAAGACCGTCGCTTATATCGATCATTGATGTAATGCCCTGAGTTCTTTTTAAATGGACCGGCTCAGGCGACAGGTGTCTTTTTATGAGCGGAGACACTCTCTTGTAAGGGAGTTCAAAGCCGGATACATGCAGTTTGGCACGCGGCTTTCCCGGCGATATCCCCCCGCTCGACTTAAGGATCATAAGTCCCAATGACGAGTCTCCAAGTGTACCGTTTACGTAAATGCCGTCACCGGGGCGGGCTCCCATACGGCTTACAGGTCTTGCCGCCTCACCTGTGAGTGTCCCGCTTAAAATTAAATATTTTCTTGATGAGCAGGTGTCACCTCCCACAACGGTAACTCCGAATTTATCGGCAAGTCTCTTCATCCCCCTGTATATATCCATGATATCTCTGGAGTCGTAGTCGCCGGGTATACCGATGTCAATAATGAAGTATTTGGGCTTCCCACCCATAGCCAGTATGTCGCTTATATTTACCGCAAGGATCTTGTGGCCGAGCTGATAAAACGAAGTATATGACAGGTCAAAATGCACTCCCTCAAGCATCATATCAGAGGTAATGAGTGTGGAATTGGAGGTGCCCCGGACCGCAGCCGCGTCATCACCGATACCAAAAATTATATCCCGGGACTCTTTCAGGCAGAGGGACCTTATTGATTTAATAAGTCTGAATTCACCAACTTCTGAAAGCCGCATAATAAAGAATTAAACCCCGAAATCTCCACCCTACGCTACCCTGCTCTACATAATCTGGAATACGGTATGCGTAAAGGCTAGTAAGCTAGCCCTGCAGCAGGTCGATCAGGCTCAACTCTGAACTGCTGCGGACAGCATTTAATTTAATAATTCCCTGAAGTCTCGCTTAAAAGCGCCTACTTCTGGCCCACACCGCTTTGCTTCGCAAACCGAAGTAAAGCAGTTCTGGTTGATACAGGGTTCCAATAGTTTTCCTCCCCATTGATGGGGGAGGAATATGGAGGGGGTGTTTAAGATATTATTCACCCTCCCCTTAGTCCCCTCCCATCAAGGGAGGGGATATTTGGGATACCCTGCGGTCTTGCTTAGAATGGCCTACATCTGATTGCCGCAGAGTGATTCATTGCTCTGGGTAAAGGTTGACAGGCTTATTAGTTCTTTCTCTTTTTAGTATTTTTTAGAGCCTTCTTTAATACCTCATCCATCGTTTCAACCATTATAAACTCCATTCCTTTCTTGATATATTTAGGTATATCAAGAAGGTCCTGTTTGTTCCTTGCCGGTATAAGGACCTTGTGTATCCCTAACCTCTTTGCGGCCAGTGCCTTCTCCTTGAGTCCTCCGATAGGAAGAATCCTGCCTCTGAGGGTAACCTCACCTGTCATGGCGGTGCTCTTGTAGACCGGCTTGCCTGTAAAGGCTGAAGCTATGGCGGTAGCCATCGTTATGCCGGCGGATGGTCCGTCCTTGGGTGTAGCTCCGGCAGGGACGTGTATATGTATGTCGTTCTTTGAGAAGAGCGAGTTGTCTATTCCGATCTTACTGGCGTTGGAACGTATGTAGCTCAGAGCGGCATGCGCGGACTCCTTCATCACATCTCCAAGCTGTCCTGTCAGGGTTATCGAGCCCTTGCCTTTCATTATGGTCGCCTCAATATATATTATATCCCCTCCGGTCTGTGTCCATGCCAGTCCGGTAGCAACACCTACTTCGTCCTTTTTCATCTCTTCCTCGGGGAGGAATTTCGGAGCTCCGATAAGACCGGGCAGACTCCTGGCTGATATATGGTAGATCTTTTCTTTGCCCTCGGCTATCTTTTTTGCGATCTTCCTGCAAAGGTTAGCTATCTCACGTTCAAGGTTCCTTACGCCTGCTTCTCTTGTATAGTGGGATATTATCTGCATAACGGCGCTGTCAATTATCTTCAGATTCCTGATGGTTAAACCGTGCTCACTCAGCTGTTTGGAGATAAGATAGTTCTTTGCTATGCCGAGTTTTTCCTCAGCCGTGTAACCTGAGAGTGTTATCAGCTCCATCCTGTCCCTTAAAGGAGAAGGGATAGGGTCTATAAGGTTCGCCGTTGTAATGAACATAACACGGCTGAGGTCAAAAGGGACCCCGAGATAGTGATCGGCAAAGGCAAAATTCTGCTCCGGGTCAAGCACCTCAAGCAGTGCTGATGCGGGATCCCCCCTGAAGTCCATGCCTATCTTATCGACTTCATCCAGCATAAAGACCGGATTATTCTTCCCGGCTGTTTTAATCCCCTGAATTATCCTGCCGGGCATCGCGCCGACATATGTCCTTCTATGACCCCTTATCTCAGCCTCATCCCTGACGCCGCCTAGTGACATCCTGTAAAACTCCCTTCCGAGAGCTCTTGCTATCGATTTGCCGAGAGAGGTTTTCCCTACCCCCGGAGGGCCGACAAAGCAGAGAATAGGGCCCTTCATCTTTGGATTCAGTTTTCTCACGCCAAGATACTCAAGCACCCTCTCCTTTACATGTTCAAGGTCATAGTGATCTTCATCAAGAACCTTCTTTGCCTTTTTCAGGTTGATGTTGTCCTTCGTTGACTTTGACCATGGTATATCAATAAGCCAGTCAACATACGTTCTTATCGTTCCTGCCTCAGCGCTGTCAGGGTGCATCTTTTCAAGGCGGTTTATCTGTTTCAGGGCTTCTTTCTCTACCTTTTCAGGCATCTTGGCATCGTCTATCTTCTTGCGCAGTTCAAGGATCTCCTCGGTCTTTTCGTCGATCTCGCCGAGTTCCCTCTGGATCGCCTTGAGCTGTTCCCTTAGATAATATTCACGCTGAGTCTTGTCTATTTCGCCCTTGACGTCGGACTGAATCTTTTGCTGAACTGTGAGTAGTTCAACCTCTCTGTTGAGAATCTCGCCTATCTTTTTGAGCCTTTTGACCGGGTCTGTCTCCTCAAGGAGCTGTTGTGCCTGGTCTGATTTAAGGCCGAGATTAGACGCAACCA
>CAXMSH010000131.1:0-4477 GCA_964195875.1 Thermodesulfovibrionia bacterium | reverse complement strand
GCACTTCTTTAAGGGCCATCACCGGTAGTGCAAGTGTAAATCTGGCGGCTGTCAATTACCACTTCGGATCCAAAAAGAGACTGCTTGATGAAGTCATCAAGAGACGGATCCTGCCGCTAAACAAGATAAGGAAGAAGAGGCTTGAAGAGGTGAGGGACCTTGCACAGTCCAGGGGGCTCCCCCCGGATATAGAAGACGTGCTTACCGCCTTTATAGAGCCTACCATGCTATTTAAGGAATCAGAGCCCGGGGCAAAAGAGTTCATCACATTTATCGGAAGGTCACTTGCTGATCCTGATGACACGGTCAGAAACGCGTTCCATGCTGTTATCAACCCGATAGCCCGGTTCCTCTTTAAGACTGTTTGTGAAGCATTACCCGGGCTGTCAAAGGAACTGCTCTTCTGGCGGCTTCACTTTACCATGGGGGCTTTCTTCCACACAATGCATATTTCCGGAAATCCCGAGCCGGGATTGATGGGCATGAAGACCGATATTGACGCCAAATCACTTGTTGATCTGTTAATCCCATATGTAACGGCGGGCATGAAGGCGAGATGATAGAAATAAGATTAATTAAAATATTTATTCTCGTTTTGATAACTCTTACGTTAACGGGATGCTCTATTCATAAATCGGTCATAAAAGAGACGATGGTTGATATCCCTTCCTCATATCCAACGGCGGAAGCAAATACCGCTCCGCAGGTTGGAAGATGGTGGGAGTATTTTGGAGATGAAAGGCTGGATCAGCTGATTGAGGAGGCATTCCTAAACAACCTGGATATCACGCAGGCATACGAGCGATTGAGACAGGTTCAGGCGTTGATACGTATTAATGATTCTGCGGGAGGACCTTCACTGAATATAGATGCTTCAGGAGGAAGAGCCCGACAGACAGCCCTATCCGTAACAAATACTTTAGACAACTTTTCGCTCTCAGCGGCCGCGAGTTATGAAATTGACCTGTGGAAAAAACTTGATGCCGGCACAGAGGCCGCGCGTTTTGATGCACTCTCATCAGAAAAGGACCTGAAGGCGCTTTTCATAAGTATCTCGGCAAGGCTTGCGGACCTTTACTACCTTGCAGTTGAGCAGCGCGCGCAGCTTGAACTCTCCGACCAGACCATCGCCTCCTTCAATGATACTCTTGAGAGTGTAGAAAGACGTTACAGGGGAGGATTGGTTCCCGCGCTGGATGTATATCAGGCGCGTCAGAACCTCTCTTCAGCAAAGGCGCAGAGGCCTCTTTTTGCGGCAAAGCTAAAAGAGACGATTAACGCGCTTTCCGTCATTGCAGGACGTTTCCCGGAACCGGAAATAGGAGGGGATGCCATTGACTTGATAGATGTTCCCCGATTTACAGCAGGGTTGCCTTCACAGCTTTTGACCAACCGTCCTGATATACAGGCGGCATTATTTAAACTTAAGGCGAGTGACGAAAGGGTCGGCGTCGCGGTTGCGGACAGGTTCCCTTCTTTTAACCTCATCGGTTCCTACGGAGGGGCCAGTGAGAAGGTAGGGACAGTTCTGGATTCGCCTAATATATTCTGGAATATTCTGTTACAGGCTGCTCAGCCGATTATCGATGCAGGGAGAAGGAAGGCTGAAGTTGAGCGGACAGAGGCGGTCTTCAGGGAAAATCTGGCGGTCTATCATAAAACCGTCCTGAACGCGTTCAGGGAAGTTGAAGACTCACTCGCAAGAATCAGTGCATCGGAAGAGCGCATAGTGATGCTTAATGAAACCGTTTATGCTTCAGAAAATTCGCTCCGGCTTGCGCTTGACCGCTATATGAACGGGCTGACCGATTACCTGCCGGTGCTTACCGAGCAGCTGCGCCATTTTATTGTAAGAAGCAATCTGCTGTCAGCAAGACGACAGTTGATTTCTGACACCGTTGGACTGGCTCGTGCGATAGGCGGAGAATGGACTGATCAGGTCTTTAAACAATATATAAGCTACAAGAAGACAGGGGAAGAGGAAAGATGATCAAAAAAAGAAAATTAATGAAAATTATATTCCCTATTATCATTATTTTATCAGGGATTGTAATCATGTTGGTTCTGATTGCGATACGCCCGGAGCCAAAAAAAGAGGTTAAGGCTGATCCCGGAATTCTTGTTCAGTTGCTGGAAGTAAAAAAGACCAGTCTTCCGATAGTTGTAAAAGGCACGGGTACGGTAACTGCGGCAGAAGAAGTCACCATAAATCCGCAGGTTAGCGGACGGATAATCCGTGTTTCTCCCCAATTCGCGGTTGGCGGGTTCTTCCGTAAGGATGAAATCTTGTTTGAAATAGAGGATACGGACTACCGTCTGGCCCTTGATCGCGCTAAAGCGGCCAGGGCAAAGGCGGAGTATGATCTCGCTTCAATGGAGAGTCAGGCCCTGATAGCCCGCTCGGAGTGGGAGCGTCTTAACCGGGATAATCAGGAGCAGCCGAATCCGCTCGTTCTTTTCGAACCACAACTCAAGAACTCGTTGTCTGCGCTGGCCTCTGCTGAAGCCTCGGTCAGGCAGGCAGTACTGGACCTGGAGCGGACGGGGATAAAGGCCCCCTTTAACTGCAGGGTACGTTCAGAAAGCATAGATCCCGGTCAGTGCGTGAAATCAGGGAGCATTGTAGCCCTTCTTGCCGGTACGGACAACGCTGAAATTCTTGTGCCGTTGCCGCTTGAAGATTTACGGTGGCTCGTCATCCCCCGTAGCGGTGAAACGGATGCGGGATCATCTGCTGTTGTCAGCCTTCACATCGGTGAAAAGATCTATGAGTGGCAGGGTAGGGTCGTCAGGTCCACGGGAGAAGTTGATCCCAAAACCCGCATGATGAAGCTTGTTGTGCGCATACATGATCCCTATGGTTTAAAGGGTACATCGGATACCGAAAAACCGTCCCTTGCCGACGGCTCCTTTGTTGATGTCCGTTTTATGGGCGCGAAGCTTGAAAATATGTTCGTGATCCCCCGAAGCGCTTTCCGCGATGCTTCAACCGTCTGGATCATGGATAAAGAAGAAAAGCTGCTTATTAGAGAAGTCATTACCGGGAGAATAGAGAGAGAAAAAGTAATTATCAGTGAAGGGCTTGCTGATGGAGACAGGGTTGTCCTGACAAATATATCCGGAGCCGCTAACGGAATGAGACTGAGAGCGATAGAAAATAAAGTCATTAAGTCAGTAAGTTACTAAGTTATTAAAAAATGACTCAATAACTAAATTACTAATTTACTTAAGATATGAACCGACCTATTACATGGATGGCCAATAATCATGTCGCCGCGAACCTCATGATGATGATCTTTATCGTGGGAGGGCTGATTATGGCTTTTTCAATAAAACAGGAGGTCTTTCCGGAGATTGATCTGGACATTGTTCTGGTCTCTGTGGCATATCCGGGAGCCGGCCCTGAAGAAGTTGAAGACGGGATAATTCTTAAGGTTGAAGAGAGCCTCAGCGGCATTACGGGGATCAGGGAAGTCAAATCAACTGCAGCTGAGGGGTTTGGACGAATTTCAGCGGAGATCCTCGAAGGGGAGGATATTGATAATATTCTACAGGACATCAAGGCTGAGGTGGACCGCATTACCACTTTTCCCGAAGACGCCGAGAAGCCGGTTGTCACGAAGATAGCCAACCGGAGCGAAGTCGTTTCACTCATCATATATGGCGATGCTGCCGAACGAAGTCTCAGAGAACAGGCTGAAGCGATCAGAGATGAGCTCCTTGCCATGCCTGAAATTACCCAGGTAGATCTGAGAGCGGTACGGCCGTATGAAATCTCCATTGAAGTAAAAGAAGAAACACTCCAGCGGTATGGACTCACACTCGACCGTATCGCTGAAAGAATCCGGCGGGCTTCAGTGGATCTTCCTGGCGGGGCGGTTAAGTCCGCGGGCGGAGAAGTGCTGATACGCACAAAAGAGAAGCGATATCTGGGAGAGGGGTATGCTTCCATTACCGTACTTGAGCGTGATGACGGGTCAGAAGTAAAGATAGGTGATATCGCGGAAGTAAAGGATGACTTTCAGGAAACAGATGAGGCCGCATATTTAGACGGTCTGCCGGCAGCAATGATAGCGGTATACCGCGTCGGCGACCAGAAACCGCTTGAGATCTCCACTATTGTAAAGGAGTATGTTGAGCAGAAGGGCGCTCTTCTCCCTGAGTCGCTCAAACTGGCGGTGTGGAACGATTTTTCAGATGTCTACAGAAGCAGGCTTAACCTGCTTATGAAAAACGCGTTTCTGGGTTTAATACTGATATTTCTCATTCTCGGGCTCTTTCTGCAGATACGGCTTGCAACGTGGGTTATGCTCGGTATTCCCATTTCGTTTCTGGGCGCGCTCCTGATGATGCCCTCGCTGGATGTCTCGATAAACATGATCTCTCTCTTTGCCTTTATACTCGCGCTCGGGATAGTAGTGGATGACGCGATTGTGGTTGGTGAAAATATATACACCCACCGAGGAATGAAAAAGTC
>CAXMSH010000130.1:0-4486 GCA_964195875.1 Thermodesulfovibrionia bacterium | reverse complement strand
TCCATCTCCCGGCGGCTTGGGACAAGAGGTTTCCTGGTAATAATCCTGAAGATGCCCTCCGCTGCCAGTCTCTTAAAAGCGATCTTTATAATTCTGTCTTCAAGCGAGTGATAACTGAGCACACAGAGTCTCCCTCCCTTATTAAGTATCTCTGATCCCTGATCAACCGCCTCTGAAAGCTCAGCCAGTTCCCTGTTAACTTCAATTCTTAAGGCCTGAAAGGTCCTGGTTGCGGGATGGATCCTGCCCCTTCTTCCCACCGTCCTTTCGATAATTCCCGCAAGCTCACTGCAGTTGGCAACAGGCTTCTTTTTGCGGGCGCTGATGACCTCGCGCGCGATCTTTCTGCTGAACCTCTCTTCTCCATATTCCCATATTACAGACGCAAGTTTTTTCTCCGGGTATTTATTTACAACATCTCCGGCAGTGAGGCTCTGACGCCGGTCCATCCTCATATCAAGGGGCTCATCCAGTAAAAAGCTGAAACCTCTTCCTTCTGATTTAAGTTGAAACGTGGAGACCCCTGCATCAATAAGGATGCCGTCCACAGATCCATACCCAAGGTCATTTGCGACAGTCCTTATATTTGAATACTTTTCCTGAACGAGATGGAGATTGCGGCCCCTTAATCTTTTGCCGGCTATTTCAAGCGCCTCGCTATCCCTGTCAATACCTATAACAGTGCATCCACCAGCCTTACTGAAGATCATCTCAGCGTGTCCTCCCAAACCTATCGTTGCATCAATGTAAACGCCTCTGTTATCAACCATCAAGGCCTCCAGTATTTCCTCTCCCATAACCGGGATATGAATATTCTCCATTTACAAGCCAAGATTTGAAAGTTGCTCCATAAAAGACTTTCTGTCTATCTTTGAAGGATCTGCCACATTCTCAAGTTCGTTCTTATCCCATATCTCTATCCGGTTCCCCTGCCCCATAATGGCAACTTCGCTGTTAAGACCACCGTCAGTCCTGAGAGAGGAAGGGATAAGCACCCTTCCCTGCCTGTCGATTTCACACTCAACCGCAGAACCTACAACCCTCCGCATATAGTATCTGACAGAATCCAGTGTCTGGGGCATACCTTTAATCTTCTCGATAAGCAGGGTCCATTCATCGACAGGATAAGCACACAGACAGCGGTCAAATACATCGTTTGTTAATAGCAGTTTTGAGGTATAATTTGAAGACAGGATCTCACGAAACGGAGCGGGAATAATTATTCTACCTTTTTGATCAAGGCTGTAATAATACTTTCCAGAGAATGCAGACACGTATCCCTCCACTTTATTCCACCAATACCCACCAGTATAGGGCGGTAAATAAAACTTGTCAAGTAAATAATACACTATTATCTATAACCACTATATTTTGTGTACATAAAAATTTACAGATACCAGTGATAGTGTATACATGTGTTCTACTCAGGTTCACCTTTTTGGTTGAAAAAGTCCTTTTTGTTAGTAGCAGTTGTCATACCCTCCCCGTATCGAGTACGGGATAAACTCCGGCGGGCCTGCCGGCCGGCAGGCAGGTATCCAGCAACATATTGGAAAGACTGGATTCCCGTTCCCTGCTTACTACCTGCTGGGACAAGCTTCACCAACAGTAGGTGCCTTAAGCACGGGAATGACAGATAAAGGCTAAATAATAGTTTTTCAACAGCCTGTTGAACCTTGAACCTTGAACCTTGAACCTTGAACCTTGAACCTTGAACCTTGAACCGTAAACCGTGAACTGTGAACCGTGACTTGAAGACTCCCCTTGTTTTTGTATCCAATATCCTGTATTCTGATGTTAATGGTAGAACCAGTTGAGAGATTTCTGAACTTCCTGACAGTCGAAAAGGGGCTTTCTTTAAACACGTTAGGCTCTTACAGGAGCGATATACAAAAATTCAGGGACTTCCTCGATAAGCTTGATAAGGATATAACGGGTTTTAACAAAAAAGACCTGATAGAGTACATTACTCATCTTCGTGATACCGGCTGCCAGACATCAACCATCTCAAGAAGCATCTCAGCTTTGCGTGGATTATGTAAATTCATGCTTATGGAGGGGATAATAGATGAAAACCCCGTTGAGAACCTCACCGCTCCCAAAGGATGGAAACGCATTCCAAAGATCCTTGGGATAAGTGAGGTTATGAGCCTTCTGAAGAAACCGGAGGGCAAGAAACTGTCCCTGCGTGACAGGGCGATACTTGAGCTTATGTATTCTTCCGGTTTAAGGGCCAGCGAAGTTATAAAGATCAGGATGAACGATATTAACTTTGAGGTCGGATTTATTACGGTAACCGGTAAAGGCTCAAAAGAAAGAGTAGTTCCCGTTAACCAGATGGCCATGGAGACGATCAGGATATATATTGAGGAATTAAGGCCTTTGCTGTCACGGAGAAGCATGAGTCCCTACCTTTTCCTTGCAAGCGGGGGAAAACCTATAACCAGACAGCGGTTATGGCAGTTGATCAAGACATACTCAGCCGGCCTGTCGATAAAGATATCGCCTCATACCCTCAGGCATTGTTTTGCCAGTCATCTCCTTGATGGAGGGGCCGACCTTATAGCTCTGCAGAAGATGCTCGGGCATACGGATATTTCGACAACCCAGATATATACAAAAGTAACACCCGAAAGACTCAGAAAGGTCCACAAAGATTATCATCCCAGAGGATGAATATTAATACGCCTTAACCTCCACCGCTTCGCAAAACATGAAAAGCGGTGGAGATAGTTTTGCCTAAATATATATGTGTCAAAATGGTATTGAATAAACCTTGCATCTTCCCTGAAGTATCTTGTATCATGCAAAACATACTACGAATCTGCATGGAGGATTAATATGTTAAAGAAGGTCTCAGTAAAGGAACTCTACAAATGCTGTGAATCATCGGAACTTTCATTCGAGACAACAGATGAAATCCAGCCCCTTAAAGAGACAATCGGCCAGTCCAGAGCACTCAGCGCATTAGACTTCGGCCTTGGGATAGACAGTCACGGTTTTAATATATATATACTCGGCGAAAGCGGTACCGGCAAGATGACCACTATCAGGGAGATCCTGCGGGATAAGGCCAAGGATGAGCCGACACCAAACGACTGGTGCTATGTCTACAACTTCAGGAACCCGGATGAACCAAAGGCATTGAGCCTGCTCCCCGGTGAAGGCATGAAATTCCAGAAGGATATGGAAGAACTGATAAACATCCTGCGTCAGGAGATCCCAAAAATATTTGAATCAAAGGAATATGAAAAACAGAAGACAGACATTTTCGATGAATTCCAGCAAAAACAGAAGAGACTGTTTTCAGGACTCGAAAAAGAAGCCAAAGAGAAGGATTTTGCGCTCAGGAAGACGGCTACCGGACTCGCGCTCGGCCCTGTAAAAAAGACCGGCGAAACACTCAGCGAGGAAGAGTTTGAGAAGCTGAGCGAAGCGGCGAAAAAGAAGATAGAGAAGACAGGCAAACTGCTTCAGGAGAAGCTGGATGACGTGATAAGGATAATTAGAAACGAGGAAAAAGAGTTAAAGAACAGTATGACACAGCTCGAGCGGCAGGCCACTCTCTCTTCAGTGGAGCACAGGATTGATGAAGTTAAGGTCAAGTATAAAGACGATGCTGATGTAATGCATTTCCTTGAGAACGTTAAAGAGGACGTCCTTGATAATCTCGAAGACTTCAAGACTCAGGAGGAACAACCGGCGGCCCTGCCCTTTCTCAAGGCCCAAAAATCCGAGCCCTCTTTTATCCGGTATACGGTAAATGTTTTTATTAATAATATGGATCTAAAGGGCGCGCCCGTTGTGGTGGAGAGCAATCCAAATTATTTCAATATATTCGGAAGGATTGAACATAAACTCCAGTACGGTGTTGCGATGACCGACTTCAGCATGATAAAGGCCGGTTCACTACAGAGAGCAAACGGCGGTTATCTCGTTACCGATGCCTTTGAACTGCTGAAAAATATATTCGTATACGACGCCTTGAAGAGGGCGATAAAGGACAGGGAGATCAAGATAGAGGATGTCTGGGAGCAATACCGTCTCATCTCAACCACATCTCTGAAACCTGAGGCGATCCCTTTTAATGTAAAGATCATTCTTGTAGGCAACCCTCACCTCTATTATCTCCTTTACAACCTTGATGAGGAATACAGGGAGCTCTTCAAGGTAAAGGCCGACTTTGAGAACCGGATGGACAGGAATAATGAAAATATATCCAAATATGCCAGTTTCATACGTACAAAATGTGAAGAAAAGGGTCTTCTTTCATTTGACCGTAAGGCCGTTGCCAAGGTCATTGAATACGGCTCGAGGCTCGCCGAGCACCAGCACAAGCTCTCAGCCAAGTTTACCGAGGTTGCTGACCTCCTTAGAGAAGCCGACTACTGGGCAAAAAAAGGCAAGAAGAGCATTGTCTCATATGAGGATGTTGAGAAGGCGCTGGAGGAAAAAATATACCGCACAAACAAGGTGGAGATGAAGA
>CAXMSH010000129.1:0-4487 GCA_964195875.1 Thermodesulfovibrionia bacterium | reverse complement strand
CTCATCTATCAAGTCCAGAACAGTTATCTTTACAAGATTCATAACGATTAATACAAAACAGGCACCTCCGAAGAAGACTCCGCCGGTAACAAGTTCAAGAGGAAACCTGATCTTTAATATCAGTATCAGAACGGAAACGATGTAACCAAGAAAGAAGAAGGCCATAAGAATCACAGCAGAATACCACTTGTTGTGTAATTCTCTTGAGACAAGCCGTTTCACCTTCAAGCCCAGCAAAACTGAGAAGAACATAATAGCTGAGCCTGACAGAATCAGCAAGATTGAAATTATTGATGATATACTCATAATAAGACCGAATCCCTGATATATTAAAACTTTAATACAAGCAAATCTTTTTAACAATAGCATAATATGTACTACATTTTATATATGAATATATATTTATTTATTCATATAAGTGCTTGTAAAATAGATACTATCCAATTTCATACAATTAATCTGCCATTAAATATCAACAGAAAACACATTGCAAGGGATTACCATGCTAAAATATCAAAATGAAGACTCTTAAGCTCGGTTATTCCCCCTGTCCGAATGATACATTTATTTTTTACGCCATGGTTCACGGTAAGATTGAGACCGGCGATCTTAATTTTAATGAAATACTTCTGGATGTCGAGGACCTGAACAGAAAAGCGCTTAATACGGAACTTGACCTTTCAAAAGTTTCCTATAATGTCTACAGCCGCGTCAGCAGAGAGTATCTCTTTCTCAGGTCTGGCGGAGCGCTGGGCAGGGGTTGCGGACCATTACTGATAGCAAAAGAAAGATATTCTATAGATGAGCTAAAGGGGAAAAAGATAGCCGTGCCGGGAATACATACAACGGCATACCTGCTGTTACAGCTTCTCAATCCATCACTTGTACGACAGTCATCAATTCATGTAATGCCCTTTAATGAAATCATAAATTCAGTATCAAATGGTACAGTCGATGCCGGGCTAATAATACATGAAAGCAGGTTCACCTACGCCTCACACGGATTAAGCAAGATAGTTGATCTCGGGGAGTGGTGGGAGGGCGAAACAGGACTCCCGATCCCCCTTGGAGGCATTATCGCCAGGCGTTCTCTTGGTGACGTGATAACACGAAAAATCAATGCTATTATAAGGTCAAGTATTGAATATGCATCTTCAAACAGGTCTGAGCCTATAAAATATATACAGAAGTATTCGCAGGAACTCTCCCCGGATATTATAAATCAGCATATTAATCTTTACGTAAACGAATATTCATTAGACATTGGAGATGATGGTGAAAAGGCGGCAATAGAACTACTCATGAGGGCAGCAGACGCGGGTATCATACAGAAAGTTGAAGGAAGTATATTCATATGAGGAGCAAAACACTGGCTGGTATCGATGTTGGGACGAACACCTTCAGACTTTTAATAGCTGAGGTTAACAAAGACGGCATAAAAGAAGTTTATTCCGAAAGAATTATTACAAGACTGGGATCCGGAATATCAATAAGCAATACCCTGAAAAATGATGCGATAGAAAATAGTCTTGCAGGTTTGAGAAAATTTAGAAGTGCTATCTCAAATTTTCGGATAGACGCGGTCTCTGCTGTTGGAACAAGCGCCTTGAGAGAAGCGATAAACAGCGATCTTTTTTTAACAAAAGCTAAAATACAGACAGGATTCGATATAAGGATTATCAGCGAAGAGGAAGAAGCTATAATGACATCAATCGGAATGTTGATGGACATTCCCATTCATGAAACATACCTTATGATCGATATAGGCGGTGGAAGCACTGAATTTATATTCGTTAAAGCCGGTAAAATAATTTCCACACACAGCCTGTGTCTGGGTGTGGTGTATTACTCGGATAAATATATGAAGCATGACCCTCTGCTTAAGACTGATGTAATCAGCATGAATCGCGATATTATGAATGCGGTGGAGCCTGTAAAATTAATAAAAAAAGAGTTTTCAGGCGCCTCTGTTCTTGTCGGCACCGGCGGTACGGTGACAACCCTCTCTGCAATAGCACTAGGGCTTGATAAGTTCAACCGGGATAGAATCCATAATTCCCGTTTATCTATTGAAAAAGTAAGAGAAATTTCATCTGAAATTTCATCCGTTACCTCAGCAGAAAGAGACGGGAAGTACCCGATTCTTGAATCCTCCAGGCTGGACATAATAGTGCCCGGCACACTTATTCTTAACATAATAATGATGACTTTTGGATTTAAAGAAGTTATAGTAAGCAATAACGGTCTTAGAAAAGGATTGCTTATTGAGCTTTACAGAAAATTAACATAACAGTCGTAAAGACAGGTATGATTTTGAGCCATACAATTTAACACGGGACTCAATCTGTCAGAGTACCTATTAATATTCATTTCAGGGAGATTACGATGTTGAGGATCAAGAAGGCAACAGTAAAGGATGTTAAGACAATACATTCCCTTATCAATAAATACGCAAAGAGGGATGAAATGCTGCCAAGATCCCTTAACGAAATATATGAAAACATACGGGACTTCTTCGTCTGCAGTGATAACGGCAGTACAGTTTCTGTCTCAGCCCTGCATGTACTGTGGGAAGATATCGCTGAAATAAAATCTATCGCTGTTTCAAAGGAATATCAGGGCAAGGGCGTTGGAAAGAGACTTATTGAGCATTGTCTTAAGGAGGCCAAATCACTGGGCATAAAAAAGGTCTTCGCACTTACATATAATCCTGAGTTTTTTACAAAATCAGGTTTCAAGGAAATAGACAAGAATGAACTGCCGCAGAAGGTATGGGGTGACTGCCTGAAATGCCATAAGTTCCCTGACTGCGACGAGGTCGCAGTAATAAAAAAAATCGAGACCTGATAAGTGCTTCCTTGCAGCCAATATTCTCCCCCATAAACACCTTCCATTCAATAATACTAATCCTTCAGGGTATCCTTAAATTCCGGGGAAGACCAGGAAGTTTTTAAGCGATACTTGAAGTCAGTCAGAATCCTCCAATTGAATTCTGATATAAGATTTACTTCTTAATTCCTTTGTGTGTTTTAGCATTCTTATCTTCAATTCATTCTCCAGCATAAAAGATTCAATTTCATCCTTTACATCATAGAATTCTTTATTACCGTACAATTCCCTGTTATCAGCATAATAAGCCCCTAGCTCCTCAAAGGGGATATGAATCATGGCTTTAATCCTTCTCTCAACATATAGTTCAATTGCCGAATCAATATCCGCAGCTTTAATATTAAGCATGAATTGCCTGGCCTCTTCAAGTAAAACCAGCCTGTTTATCATATCGTCAAGGACCTCTGCCGGCGTTAATCCGGATACTGACTCATTTCGGGCTGACATCTCACTCTTCAATTCAGTCATCAATATAACCTCATCATTCACGACAGCCACTACCCTGTCAAGGACTTCAGATGATACAGGGCTCGTTAAAGGGATAAACAAATTAAGCCCCAGCGAGAAAAGGCAGATTGTAATTAATCTGATGATATTAAGTCTTTTACATTTCATTATCATGTCAGAAAGCATGACCGAAGCTGAAGTGCAGCTCCCCGGAGCTCTCTCCTTCCTCTCGGTTTAGTTTATATCCATAATCAATTCTCACCGGGCCTACCGGAGTTCTGTATCTTAAACCGGTACCAACAGAATATTTTAATTCATGATTTATATCTTCTATTACCTGCCAGACATTGCCGCCATCAAGAAATACTACAAAACCTAAACCCTTCCTGACAGATATCCTGAACTCACTGTTCAAAAGGGCAAACACATTGCCGCCGGTCGGAATATCATCGTCACCTTTTGGCCCCAGCATATCATGAAGATATCCCCTATTCGTAGATCTTCCTCCAAGAAAAAATCTCTCTATAAGAGGCAGTTCCTCGGAATCTCCAAACACATGTGCAAGCCCGCCTTTTAAAGATACGGCAAAAACTACTCCCTTCTTCATCAGAAAAAACCACGTGCTCTGAAAAGTCCCTTTGACGAACTCTACTTCAGAAAGATATGCCTTTGAGGCAAATTTCAGGACTATCCCGTTAATTGAACCCGAGGTTGGATCAAAAGGGTTATCGCGTAGATCATAAAATAACGAAGGCGAGAAGCTGCTGATTCCAAGTGTCCCGGTATCATCCTTACTTATAATAGCACCGGGGGCGACATCGGTTGTATCACTATAGGAATACTCATAAGCAAGGCCAGCTTTCAGATTCCTGGATAATTCTATCTCTATCTCAGACACAAAAGAGAGCTTGGCAAATCTGTAATACAACTCTCTTGTATCAGCATTTACAGACTCCCCTTTCTCATACTTCAGGAAACCGTTAAAAGGCAAACCTCGCCTGTTAAACAACCATGGCTCCTTATAATTTAATATATATTTTTCATCTACCGAGCTCTTTTCAGCACGCAGCACGACCTGCCTGTTTTGCCCGCCCATGTTACGATATCTTATATCAAAGGACCCCCTAAACTTCTCATAATCTCCATAACCT
>CAXMSH010000128.1:0-4519 GCA_964195875.1 Thermodesulfovibrionia bacterium | reverse complement strand
TTGAGACATATCTGGGACAGAGGCTGGGTTCTTTTATTATAATACTTGGCCCGTCACCCTCTTCATCCAAAGTAACATGAGTTTCCTTAAGAGGGATTCCAAGGTTTGTGGATATTTCTCGTGCAATACCCCTGATACTCAGGCAATCAGGCCTGTTTGGTGTTATCCCTATCTCAAGGATTGTATCATCACCAATATCTTCGATCTCCTCAACCTCAAGGCCGGTCATTGTAAGTATATGTGACAGTTCGACAGGAGATAACTGGAAATCAACAAACTCTTTCAGCCATTTTATGGATGCTTTCATATTATCAGTTGTCAGTCATCAGTTGTTAATCATTGAATAAACTATCATTATCCTTTTCACTTAAACCCTCGAATCTCGATGCGAGTTGGAGTTTAGTCGAGCTGACCTGAGAGTCGCTTCGACCTGGAACCCTTCTTTTTGTTACTAAAACTGCTCTAAAAAACGTTTGTCGTTCTCAAGAAATAACCTGATATCATTGATGCCGTATTTGAGCATTGTTATCCTTTCAATACCCATACCAAAAGCAAAACCTGTATATCTTTCAGGATCGTATCCAGCTATCTCAAATACCCTTGGATTTATCATTCCTGCTCCAAGTATCTCTACCCAGCCTGTCTTCTTGCACACATTGCAACCGGAACCATTACAGATGACGCAGGATATGTCTATCTCAGCGCTTGGTTCGGTAAAGGGGAAGAAGCTTGGCCTGAAACGTATGGAAGTCCGGGGGCCGAAAACCTCATGAAGGAACACCTCAAGAACACCTTTAAGATCGCTCATTGAAATATAATCATCAACCATAAAACCTTCCAGCTGCTGAAACATCGGTGTATGGCATACATCTGAATCACATCTGTATACCTTGCCGGGTGCGATAACCCTCAGGGGCGGAGAGTTTTTTTCCATTATCCTTGCCTGCACGGGTGAGGTGTGGGTCCTGAGCACCACATCATCGGAAATGTAAAACGTGTCCTGCATATCCCTTGCAGGATGATCACGGGGAATATTAAGGGCCTCGAAATTGTAGAAGTCTGTTTCTACCTCCGGCCCTTCTTCAACCTGGAATCCAAGTGATGTAAAAATTTCTATTATTTCATTAAGTACACTGGTTGTCGGGTGAAGGCGGCCTGTGGGGATTTTTGATCCGGGGATTGTTATATCTATCCCCTGAGTGTCGAGAACCCTCTTTATTTCGACGGCATTGAGCTGGTTCTCCTGGCTTTCAAGGAGGCTCTCGATATATACTTTTATCTCGTTAAGGGTACGTCCGTATTCAGGTCTTTCTTCATCTGGAATTGTTCTCAGGGACTTTATCTTCCCTGTTATGATGCCTTTCTTTCCAAGGTACTTGACCTTTAATTCCTGAACGGACTGCAGGCTGTGGGCTTTATTTATTTCTTCTTCGGCGAGGTCCTTTATCGAGTGAAGTGCCTTTATCATCCACCTTTTTTAACCGTCTCAAAAAGCTCACTGAAAGATTTAGGATCGTTAAAGGCCAGATCTGCAAGTGCCTTTCTGTTAAGGTTTATGTTGGATATTTTCAGTTTGTTCATGAACTGGCTGTAAGTCATGCCTAATGACCTTACCGCAGCATTTATCCTTGTGATCCATAATGCCCTGAATTCACGCTTTTTAAGTCTCCTGTCCTTATAGGCATTTAAGAGAGCCCTATCAACAGCCTCGGTCGCGACCCTGAAAAGGCGGCTTCTGGCCCCGTAATAGCCTTTCGCCATCTTCAGTATCTTTTTTCTTCTTCTTCTGGTTTTGAATCCACCTTTTGCTCTGGGCATTTATTGTTTCCTCCAAATTAGCTGATATTTAAATTGACATATATTATACATAAATATGGTAACTAATTGAAATAGCACAATTAGGATAAAGATCAGGAAGACACAGATAACCACTGTAGAGACTCATGGTTACCTGTGGGTCATGAATAAGGCAGCATTTTCTTTACAGCATCAAGATTTGCGCTTGAAATCAGATCGGGTTTCCTGAGGTTCCTCTTCTGTTTGGTGCTCTTACAGGAAAGTAGATGACTCGTGTAAGCCTTATTCCTCTTAAACTTTCCTGTCCCGGTCTTTTTAAACCTCTTTGCAGCGCCG
Organism: Thermodesulfovibrionia bacterium; assembly: GCA_964195875.1. Classification (GTDB taxonomy): domain Bacteria; phylum Nitrospirota; class Thermodesulfovibrionia; order UBA6902; family UBA6902; genus CAXMSH01. The sequence continues at coordinate 2,386 of CAXMSH010000128.1, read as the reverse complement.
CTGTGTGTCTTCAGTTTAGGCATTTCACATCCTCCATTATAATCAAAAAGTAATAAAAATCAGGATTTTATTTTGGTGCCAGCACCATTATCATTCTATTCCCTTCAAATTTTACCATCTGTTCAATAGCGGCTATATCGGTAATTTCATCGACTATTCTCTTAAAGATCTTCTTCGCCTCTGCAGCGTGTACAATCTCCCTGCCTCTGAACATCATCGTTATCTTGGCCTTATTCCCCTGTTCAATAAACTTCTTTATGTTGTTCATCTTAAAGATGAGGTCATGTTCATTTATCCTTGGCCTTACCTTAACCTCTTTGACTGTTATGTTTTTCTGTTTTGATGAATGTTTTTTATTCTGCTGGTACTGGTACTTCCCGTAATCCATAATTTTACAGACCGGGGGGGTCAAGAGTGGAGCAACCTCTACAAGGTCAAGACCCTGCTCCGAAGCCAGACGAATACCTTCCCTCGTTGGAAGAGCGCCTAACTGTGTCCCGTCACCGTCTATCACCATTACTTCTTTCGCCCTGATCCATCTGTTTATTTTCAATGCTTTATTTACTTGATGATATTTCTTTACATGTCTACCGATTTGCTACCTCCGTTCCTCTATCTCCATCTTCAGGAGATTTATAAGGTTTTCCAGGGACATTTCTCCCATGCTGTCACCGTTCTTTTTGCGGATATTTACGGTGCTGTTAGTTAATTCGTTATCGCCTATTATACACATGTAAGGGGTTTTATGGATAGTGGCCCTTCTGATTTTGTAACCTACCTTTTCATTGTCTGTATCGATTTCAGCCCTTAACCCTTCTTTCAGCAGGGCATCGAGGATCTCTCCGCCATATTTTACATGTTTGTCAGAAATAGTCAATATGGATAATTGAACAGGGGAAAGCCATAATGGAAAAGCGCCTGCATAGTGTTCTATTAATATTCCCATGAACCTCTCAAGTGAACCCATAAGCGCCCTGTGTATCATAATTGGTCTATGATTATCACTATCAGTACCCCTGTAACTAATGTCAAGCCTTTCCGGGATATTGAAATCAACCTGAATCGTGCTGCACTGCCATGCCCTGCCGAGACAGTCCTTTACTTTAATATCTATTTTAGGACCATAGAAAACACCTTCTCCCGGGTCTATCTCATATTTTAATCCCTTTTTCTCCAGGGATTTCTCTAATGCCCCGGTTGCCTTTTCCCATGCCGAATCCGTGCCTACATATTTATCGGGCCTGGTAGAAAGGTAAATATCGTAATTATCAAAACCGAATGTCTTGAGAATAAAAATTGTAAAATCAAGCACCCTCTGAACCTCATCATCAATCTGATCCTCAGTGCAGAATATATGGGCATCATCCTGAGTAAAACCCCTCACCCTTAAAAGCCCGTGAAGCACACCTGAACGCTCATATCTGTATACTGTGCCCAGCTCGGCAAAGCGGACAGGCAGGTCCCTGTAGCTCCTTAATCGGCTTTTGAATACTGACACATGAAAGGGGCAGTTCATGGGTTTGATCTCATAGTCAACTCCATCTACATCCATTGATGAATACATATTCTCCCTGTAGAATTCGAGGTGGCCTGTTTTTTCCCACAGGTCCAGTTTTGCCATATGGGGTGTGTAGATTATCTGGTAGTTAGCCTTGTGATGTTCGTCGAACCAGAAATTTTCAATTACCCTCCTTACCGCGGCTCCTCGTGGATGCCATAATACGAGACCGGACCCGATATCATCATTAATACTGAAGAGATCAAGCTCTCTGCCAAGACGGCGGTGATCTCTCTTTTTAATCTCTTCAAGGTAAAGAAGGTGTTGTTTGAGTTCGTCTTTTGTAAAGAAGGCCGTACCATAAATACGCTGCAGCATCTTGTTCTTCTCATCACCTCTCCAGTACGCGCCCGCGACAGAAAGGAGCTTGAAGGCCTTAACTCTTCCTGTGGTTTCAAGATGAGGCCCGAGGCACAGGTCAATAAAGTTGTCCTCTTCATAGAGGGTTACCGTATCATCCTGTATATCATTTAAAAGCTCCACCTTGTAAGTTTCCCCGCGATCATTGAAGAGTTTTATTGCTTCCTCTCTGCTCACTTCGCTTCTTATAAAAGGCTTCTTGCCTTTTATAAACTCTTTCATCTTCTTTTCTATCAGGGGAAGGTCCTCGTTCTTAAACGTGTGCTCGCAATCAAAATCATAATAAAAGCCGTCAGACGTGGACGGGCCTATAGCGAGTTTTGCTTTTGGAAAGAGTTCCTTAACGGCATGTGCCATTATGTGTGAAGCACTATGGCGGTATATATGGAGAGCTTCTTTTTCGTTATCCTGTGTTTCTATTACTGATAACCTCCTGTTAAAGGTTGAAAGTACCGTCAACCTATTCTG
>CAXMSH010000127.1:0-4562 GCA_964195875.1 Thermodesulfovibrionia bacterium | reverse complement strand
CGAAAAAGGCGACGAACTCTTTTCCAGACAGCAGGAGTTCTCTGTAAGTGACCTGTACTTTAAAGGGGGGAAGCAGGTACCGATGGCTGCATATGATGTCACCGCTACAGAGCACTTTAATTTTGGACTTAATCCCCTTAAGGCAGATGCGTACACATATATTCTCCCTGTACAAAACAAAACGGGGAATCTTGATGTTGAGGTAAAGGTCTCATATATATATAGTCTGGAAAAGACATTTATTATGGGCAAAGAAGTTCGTAAAGTCATCATGGAATAGTAAATCAGTTAATCTTCTCTGCCCCGCCATCTCACCGACGCCTTCAGTGAATACTATATAATGTGAACAAGGGTTCCAGGGGTCATGGATCTACTCCTTTGTCTGTCATTCCCGCAGTCTTTTGAGCGGGAATCAAGAGTTTTTTATAAAGAAATGGATTCCGGCTTGAGGAATACCGGCCTGTCCCGATTTATCGGGGAATGACACCTTTAATCTAATATGAGAATCCTTTGCCCCCCAACGTCAATATTTAATAATTATTCTCAATAGTATAAAATATTGACTCTTCAAAGGTATCACATAAGATTGGATTCCCGTATAACACTTTAAAGAAGTTCTTATCTGTGAAGATGGGGATGTTTATTTTTAATAATCAGAGAGACGGAGGGACAGGTTTTGGACAGCAATTCAGAAAAGAGGAAAAAATGTTTACTTAATAAGAAGATCAGGCACATCAATCTCAGGAAAGATAAGAGTATCGGCCGGATTATCGAATCTTTTAACAATACATCCTACCAGAGCAGAAACCTGGCAAAATGCCTTTCAGTCTATAAATCAATGCTTTCGGATGAAAAAGCGGTCATATTCTTTGGTTTATCAGGTGCCATGGTCCCCGGCGGGATGAAGAAGGTAGTGAGAGATATGATAGAACTTAACATGATCGATGTCCTTGTCTCAACAGGAGCGAATTTATATCATGATTTCTTTGAAAGCCTGGGTCATAACCACTTCGTGGGCACTACGTCTATGGATGACAGGGAACTCAGGGAGATGCGTATCGACAGGATTTATGATACCTTTGCAGATGATAAGTTGTTTCTGTCGGCAGACGCGTTTTTCATAGAATTCCCAAAGTTCCTTGAGAAAAGATACTATTCAACGCGTGAATTTCTGGAGGAAGTCGGCAAAAAGATTAAAGACAAAGAATCAATTATCAGAACCGCGTACACATCAAAGACCCCTATCTTCTGCCCGACAATTCACGACAGCGGAATCGGCATAGGTCTGACGGTATATTGTTGCAGAAATAAATCAAAAAATAAATTCGGGATAGACCTTCTTAAAGACAATTATGAGATTATGCAGATCGACAAACAGGCAAAATCAACAGGGGTATTCTATGTCGGAGGCGGGGTCCCCAAGAACTATATTAATCAGATCGAACCTATGCTCGAAGTCTTCGGCTATAATTCTACCGGACATCAGTTTGCTATCCAGATAACAACTGACGACGCAAAGTGGGGCGGATTATCAGGATGCACCTTTGAAGAAGCAAAGTCATGGGGAAAGATAGATGACTGTACCCATTCCGCGACAGTACATATTGACGCAACAATCGGCCTGCCACTGCTTGTGGCGGCGGTGATGGAAGATAAAAAACTGCTCAGGAACCGTAAAAAAAGGAGATTTACCTGGAAGGGTTCTGAGCTTAAGCGGATAAGGTATCTATAAGAAAGGGTTCAAGGATTCCAGGGTTCCAGGATTTAAGTGAAAAAAACTAATATGCCCGAGGTAGAGAATCCTGTTCCTTTCATCCTGCATCCTGTCTGTAATTCTCTTTATGTCTTTGTTGCTTTGTGCTTCTGTGCCTTTGCCACTTTGCCCCTCGTCACTCAAAGCTCCGACGTCCTCTTCTCACTGGCGATAACCGTAATACCTGAAGGGTCATTATATGCCCGCCAGTAAGGTTCTTTACTCCCCTCACCAATGGAGACCCCCTCTTCAATCACATTATAGGAGTCAACTATCGTCTTGTTTAATGAAACGCCTTTCCCCACCACCACATGGTCCATGATGATGGAGTCTTTTACCTCTGCCCCCTCTTCAATTACTGTCCCGCGGCGTATATAGGAGTTAACTATCTTAGCGTTCCTTATGATCGCTCCTTCGGCAATAATGCTGTTTGAGATCTCCCCGCCCATAATCTTTGCGGCAGGCAGTTCGTTGCGTGGAGGCCGGACAGGCCACAGATCGTTATGTATCTCAAATAATGGTTCTTCTCCAAGCATGTCCTGATGGGCATCCCAGAAGGCCTTGATTGAACCGACGTCTCTCCAATACCCCTGCTCTTCATACAGTCTTACTCCGGGGATCTGATTAGTTGTAAAGTCATACGCAAAAAGTCTCCTCCCGTTCTTTAAAAGGTTTGGCATTACATGTGATCCAAAATCATGCTCCTCCTTCCGTTGGGCCTCAATCAGAGCCTCCTTCAGAATGTCGGCATTAAATATATAATTTCCCATTGAGACGAGGGCGCTGTCAGGTCTGCCAGGCATAGGTTTGGGGTCTTCCGGCTTCTCCTCGAAACCCTTAATCATTCCATCAACATCTGTCTCCAGAATTCCAAAAGTACGGGCGTCGCTGATCGGCACCGGCCTGGCGGCAATGGTCACATCTGCATTGCTTTTCAGATGAAAATCTATCATCTGCCGTATATCCATACGGTATATGTGATCAGCGCCGAAAACAGCCACCAGCCCGGGCTTATGCTGGCGAAGAAGGTTCAGGTTCTGAAAAACGGAGTCGGCAGTGCCTTGGAACCAGTCAGGACCGTACCTCATCTGAGGGGGAACGACCGTTACGAAGTGGTCATGCATTATAGCAGAGAGAACCCAGTTTTCACGTACATATTCGATTAAAGACTGAGACTTGTACTGAACGAGGAGGTAGATGGAGAATATGTTTGAATTAATAAAATTACTCAGTACAAAATCAACAATACGATAACGCCCTCCAAAAGGGACAGAGGGCTTTGAACGCTCAAAGGTGAGAGGGAAGAGCCTCTTGCCCTGTCCTCCTGCCATTATCATTGCAAGTACTTTTGGGTGTCTCATATGATTCCTTTCATTTAGATTTATATAATTATACTTGATAATCCCTAAAAAAGTTGAATAAATTAAGAATCAAGACCTGGAATATTCATCACCCTTCTGTCTTTGACAGGCAGGATGTGAAATGGGTGAGGAGGATAACTGAGAAAAGAAGGGTAAGATGAATGACAGGTTAAAAAAAAGCAGGGCTGATGGTCAAAAACCCCTAAGCCCTTAACTCTTTCCCCTATTCCCTGTATTATCTGGTGGAGGCGCCGGGATTCGAACCCGGGTCCGGAAGTACTGCATCTGAGCTTCTACATGCTTATCTTACCTTTTCAGTTCTCGGAATCAGCAACGCCGGCAAGAGGGCTTTCCATCATCCTATCCCCCTTAATCTTATCTGAAGAACAGGGGAGACCTCTTCAGACCAGCCTGCTTTCGGCGTCTCTTCCAGACCACAGGCACTTCCAGAGAGACGTCACAGCTATTTAAGCTGCGAGGGCCAATTCGTTGTTGGCTTTTGTGTTTGATCTGCCTTTTAACGTGGTGGCAGGCCACGGCATGCGACTCAGACCTCGTAACCCCCGTCGAGGCCTGTCGCCCCCATATATTAAGTATAACATAAATCAGGGCAGTAAACTGGTATCATCACTGAGAAGGGGCGTAGTGGAAAAGTGGCAAAGGCACAGAGGCACACAGGCGCAAAGTAATAAACATGCACGATGCACACAAATGTATATCTTGATGCTTTAATTTGATTAAATAACTTCAAATGTTATAACCCATTAGTGAAAAATAAAGTCTGTCATTCCGGCTTGCCCTGTAACATACGGTTCAGGGCTTATCCGGGATCTTTCATTAAAGACAGGGGAACGATTCCGGACAAGCCGGAATGACGAATAATGGCCGGAATATCAGAATATGGGAAAGAGTAGTAAGAATCGCTCAATTTGGGAATAACATAATAATAATTGACAAAAATCCGCTGTTTCGGTTAATTTCACCTAATGTACTTAGTAAGCGCGTGTCTAGCCGGTTTCAGGACGAGGTATGACGGAGGAGACTGCCTCGACAGTAATATTCAGACCCTGATTGCTGAAGGAAAGGCTATACCCATATGCCCGGAACAGCTTGGGGGTCTTCCTACTCCAAGAGAACCGATAGGGCTGGTTGATGGGGATGGGGAAGCACTGTTAAATGGCGTCGCCAGGGCTCTGGGAAATGAATCGAAAAAAGACTATACCACAAACCTGATAAGAGGTGCGCAAGAGGCGCTGAATATCGCTAGGATATATAAGGTCAAAGGGGCCTTTATGAAAGACGGAAGCCCTTCATGCGGATTCAACTGCATTAAGGCTGGTAACGATAAAATCAGCGGCGTAGGGGTTACAACCGCTATACTGAAGAGGGCCGGTATAAAGATGCTTTAAACCCGATTCTCACCATGGAACTGCTTTGGTATTTCTCAT
>CAXMSH010000126.1:0-4573 GCA_964195875.1 Thermodesulfovibrionia bacterium | reverse complement strand
CTCATGACAACTGTTTCATCGAGCTTCACCTTTCCAAACGAACCAAAATCAACTCTTTCTGAGAAACCAGCGGTCTTTATCCCTCTAAGAAAACTCTTACCCCATAGACCTCTCTGCAGTCTCGGGACAGATACAAAGAATACAGCGGTCAAAACAAGTGTAAGAATGGTGATTAATGCCATGGGCTTTATAAATGGCCTGAAGACCCTCTGCCCCTCCTTGACAAAATGACCGAGAAGTATTGAGACCACAATAAAAACAAGAAATACAAGGAAGACTGCACCGAATGAAATGGAGTTTGTAATATCCGATGCCATCAGAAGCTGCAGGAGAGAGACGAAGAATACCTGGAGAGGGTCCCATGGCTCCTTGATATCGAACGATTTCAACGTCTGAAATATCAGCGTCATCTGTGCTACCGCCAGAAATATATCTCCGGAGTTTACTGCGTCCATAAGAAACACGATGAATGTAGTGAGGGAAAGGATGCCGATGGCCCATTTCGGGAGGGATGCGCGGCCCTTCATGGCCCTGTAATATCCAAAAAGGAGACCGGTGCCCGCAATGGAAAATACCGGGTTCATCTCGCCCGTTGATATGAGACTTAAGCTGCCGATAGCTGCAACTATTGCCGTGAAGAATTTATATATTCCTGGCATCTATAACCTCTGAACATAGCTCCTCGATCCCTGAAAAACCGGTGATGTCGGAGCACTTTACGAGAATGCTGGCGCCTTCCAGAGTTTCCCCTGTGTAGCATTTTACGGTTTCCTCTTTTTTGATAACAGCGAGTATGTCCAGAACCTTGAATAGATGTGACCTGCTATTACCGAAGGGGACCACCTTCCCGCATGTTATAAGCCTTAAATAAAAGCCTCTGTCAATAAATTCACAGCAGAGCGACGCTGTGATTGATACGGATTTTTCAAAAATACCCTTATCCGCTCCTGTCGAGTTATCAAAGATTACGGTGGCCAGGTTTTCATCGTGCCTTGAAAACTCCCTGACCATGGTCTTCCTTGTCTTTGCGGTTGCCTTCCAGTCAATATTCCTGCTCTCCTCACCGTAAATATATTCCCGTGAGAAGATGAAGTCCCCGTCCTGCCCCTTCTTTGAAGTCTCCCTCTCGGAAACACTCGACTGTAAAATTCCAAACAAGGACGATACGTCTATTAACTCCGGATAGACCAGTAGGTCCTTTTTGAATGCTACAGACCTGCTGATATACATGAATATGAAAGGGAACCCCGTACTGAGCCGAAAATCATGCAAATGGAATCTCCCCCTGCTTCCTATAACGACATCATGAAAAATTTTCCTGAAGTCCCCTCTTTTAATGACAGGGGTATAGAGCTGTCCTGATATGCCGGATGGGAACAGTAGGGTTACGGAATAAGACGGGATGGGCTTCCTGTTTCTATAGGAAATATCCAGATCGAACGGCATATTAGCGTACAGGGGTTCTCTGAAATCAACTTCAAGTGAAAGCCCCCTCAGGTTTATGAATGCGGCTATAAAGGAGATAAGGGATATAGAGAGCATCAGGGAAAGCAGGAGATATATCAGGTTGTTACCGGTACTGAAAGAAGTGAATCCGATGAGGAGAACGGCTATAAAGAACCGCTTGCCCTCCCGGGTGAATTTTATGGTCTTCATTACAACGGGATGCTTACCTTATCAACGATCTCCCTTATAATATCGTCGGCATCTGATATGTACGTCCTGCTCTTCAGTATTATCCTGTGTCCAAACACCATGGGAGAGAGTTCCTTTACGTCATCCGGCAGGACATAGTCCCTGCCGTTCACAAAGGCAAGTGACCTGGAGGCCTTAAGCAGGAACTGTGCTCCCCTTGTACTGACTCCGAGCCTTATCCTGTCGTGGCCCCGTGTAGCTTCAACTATGGCAAGTATGTAATCCAGGATGTCCTGGTCTGTTCTTATTTCACTTACCTTGACCTGTATCTTCAGCAGGTCTTCTTTAGTAAGTACGTGCCCTATCTTTTCTATATCTTCGAAATCCCTGTTATCCATCAGAGCCTGTCTCTCGAACTCATGGTCCGGATAACCTATCCTGAAGTGCAGCATAAATCTGTCGAGCTGGCTTTCAGGGAGAGGGAATGTGCCGTGGTATTCAATCGGGTTCTGGGTGGCTATAACCATGAATGGCCTGGGTATACTGTATGTCTTACGATCTACCGAGACCCTCCTTTCGCTCATGGCTTCCAGCAGAGCTGACTGGGTCTTGGGACTTGTCCTGTTAATCTCGTCAACCAGTACAATGTTTGCGAAGAGGGGCCCCTTCCTGAACTCAAATTCTCTTGTCTCCGGGTTAAAGATGTTGACGCCGATGATATCACTCGGGAGTAGGTCAGAGGTACACTGGACCCTCTGGAATTCGGAGTCGATCGCCTTTGCTAATGTAAAAGCGAGGGTGGTCTTACCAACGCCGGGCACGTCCTCTATCAGAAGGTCTCCTTTTGCAAGGAGCGTGACTATCGCATATATTATAACATCTTCCTTGCCCCTTATTACCGAACTCACGGATTCGCTGAGTTTCCTTACGAGGTCGTCCATAACTTAAGTCTAAAACAAGCGCATTTATTACTCAAGGGAGCGGCAAAGGTTATTTCAGGGGCCAGATTCTCTCCTCGATAGCTTCCAGCAGTCTATTGAACGTCTCAGGTTTTAAGGCTGACATTGAGACGGCGCCGTACCTTCTGCAGACGGCGTTTACTTCATCTCTGTCACCAAGGTCTTCTTTATTAAAGGCGATCATGATCGGTTTCCCGGAGAGTCCAAGGTCTGACAGTATCTTGTCGACTGAGGTGATATGCTGTTCAAACCTCGGGTTGGAGATATCGACAACGTGAAGCAGAAAATCAGCATCCTCGAGCTCTTCAAGCGTTGCACTGAAGGCGGAAAATAGATCTTTTGGAAGGTCCCGTATAAAACCTACGGTATCCGTAATTATTACCTCCCTCTCCCTTGGGAACCTGAGTCTCCTGCTGGCGGTATCGAGGGTAGCAAACATCTTGTCTTCGACAAACGTCCTGCTCGCCGTCAGATTGTTCAATAGAGTGGTCTTGCCGGCGTTTGTATAGCCGACTATTGAAATTATCGGTATGGCCCTTTCAATCCTTCTGGACTTTCTCTGACGTCTTGCCCGGCTCAGGGATTCCAGCTGTTTCTCCAGCAGTACGATCCTTTCTCTCACCCTCCTCCTGTCAACCTCAAGTTTCATCTCCCCCGGCCCTCTGCCGCCTATGCCGCCCATAAGCCTGGACATGGCGGTTCCCTTTCCCGTAAGCCTTGGAAGCCTGTAGCGCAGTTGTGCGAGCTCAACCTGGACCTTTCCATCCCTGCTGTGAGCGCGTCTTGCGAATATATCAAGGATCAACTGCGAGCGGTCGATAACCTTCATCTCGGTAACGCCGTTAATGGCTATCATCTGTGAAGGGTTAAGGTCCTGGTCAAAGATTAAAAGAGTCGCCCCCCTGTTCAGCGCGTTAATCACCAGTTCCCTGATCTTCCCCTTACCCATGAGGTATTTGGGATTGATCTTCTTTGGTCTCTGCATCACCGCGTCAAGCACCTTCACATTGCTTGAGACGGCCAGTTCCTTGAGTTCTTCAATGGAATCCTCCTGTTCGTATCTGGAGCCTGTTGAGACGCTTACAAGTATCGCTCTTTCCCTGCTGTCACTGACGTCAAAACCTTTTCTCCTCGACTGAAGGTCTTCCTCTAATGAAGATATGAAGGTGTTAAAGGCTTCGAGGTCGATCTCGAGTCTCTGAAAGGGAAGAGGCCCTTCTATTGTGTGTGATATCGTTGAACCGGATGACGACAGGTAGGCCAGATAAACGCTCTCCGGCTGCCCCTCATTCATGCCTATTGATATAAGGGCGTCAAGCCTCAGGAGAGAGAGGTCGGTGATGTCATCCTGATTGATCTTCTCGTTCTTCAGGTGTGTGTGGATCAGTCTGAGTCCTCGCAGAACCCTTCTCCCTAGAGGATGGCTGATGAGGTCAGGTATGAAGATACCCTTTGCGTCTCCAACAATAACATGGCTGATATTTCCATCTCTGTCGGCGAGTATCCCTATCTGACGTCCTAAGGAACCGGAGCATTCAGTCATATATCTCGCCAGTTCTACGGTCAGCATCCTGTCTCTGGGTATACGTCTTCTGTATATCTTCTCAAGCGATCTTATCTCGCTCTTTTTTAATCCTGATATGTTTCCGTATAAAGATGGAATAATAAACTCCTTAATATAGGGGCCAGGATTCATTCTGACTAAACGGGACTAAAACCTGTATCCCCGTGTACTGTCCCTAATAGTTCTGTATATTGTTTGTGATGTCATTCCGGCTTGTCCGGAATCTTTCTCTTATGAAAAAACGGACTCCCGACAAGCGGGAGTGACAGAATAGTACGAATTTATACATGAGACGGTATGATGGAATCCTCAAATATTTTTAATGCGCCTCTGCCCAGTTTTTACCGATACCGATATCAACCTTAAGCGGGACAAGGAGCTTAAAGGCGTTCTCCATCTCTTCCCTCACAAGCTT
>CAXMSH010000125.1:0-4578 GCA_964195875.1 Thermodesulfovibrionia bacterium | reverse complement strand
ACACCTGAGCCCATTACACCTGGTGCACCAGCTAACTCCACCCTGACCAAAATGAAATACTCTTTTTATTCCGGGCAAAATACTCATATTCTAAACCCCTCCATTCAGAATATTAATAAAATGTAAGTTTTTTCTTTTGATATTTTTCGATTAATTAGAACTTTAGTTTTGTGTTTATTCCATGATTTTTTTCAAGCAGAGGCAATTCTTTCTCAAGAGCCTGTTCTATTACTCTTCCCATCGGTATGCCTGTTTTCACTTTTATTTCTGCTAGTCTTTTTTTAATTGTCGTATCAATGTATATGGTTAAAACTGTTTTGTTTGACATAGTTGCCTAAAAAGCTATTTAATAATATTTATATACATATAAATACTTTAATTTAATTAAGTATATCTAAATAAACCAAGTTAAACTATTTAATAATACTTATAAGGTAATTTAGAATATTAATATAAGTGCTTCTGTTTTTATTATTGAGTGAAAGGTTGTATAACGAGTGACCTGACTCGTTTCGGGAGGCCGGGGCGAGGCGGCTGCATTTTGGTGCCGCATGCAGGTACTGTCAGATCTTTGTTAACGTACGGTATATGACTGATTGCAGGTTTGGTATATGTTAACTAAACGTAATCCGCGTTTTATATAATAGCGACTGGTTCTATCAATATAGTGCTATCCTGTGAGCTCTTCCTTCCCTTTGTCCTTTTTGTGCTTTCTGCTGCCTTCATACAATTCATACGCAAGAAGCCTGCATTCTATGGGGCCGTTAAAAAACGGCACCCTTCTTTTTGCCTTCAGCCCCACCTTTTTTGCCAGATCAGGATTTCCTGTAAAGATATATCCTGTATACCCCCTGCATTTTTGTTTGAAGAAATCGCCAATTCCTTCGTACACCATCTCAAGTTCTTTGTCATCGCCCATTCTTTCTCCATATCCGGGATTGAAGATTACTATGCCGCTGCCGTCTGGAATTGAGGTGTCGGAATAGTCACATACATCAAATTCAATCAGGTGCTCTACCCCGGCAGTAGCCGCATTGTTCCTTGCTGACTCAACCGCGTCTCTGCTGATATCAGTGGCGATAATCCTGCCATCCATGGTCTTTGCGGCCTCTTTTTTTGCCTTTGCGCGCAGATCCTTCCAAAGAGATTCATTAAATCCCATCAGATGCATGAACCCGAAATTGTTCCTCAATATCCCTGAAGCCCTGTTCAGTCCTGCCAAAGCAGCCTCTATGGCAAGGGTGCCGCTGCCGCACATGGGATTGATGAAGTGGCCGCTCCCGTTCCATGCTGCAGCCCTGATAACAGCAGCTGCAAGGGTCTCCTGCATCGGCGCATTCATCGGAATCTTTCTGTAGTTACGTTTGGAGAGGGGTACTCCCGAGGTGTCAAGATAAATTGAGCAGGCCTTATCCTTCCAGTACACATTCACCACGGCCCTGTCTCTTTCAGACCCTGAATCAGGACGGCGCCCGCATTTTTTCCTGATCCTGTCCACAATCGCATCCTTGAGCTTTAAATTGGCAAAGAGCGGGGTCGTGATGGTCGGATTATCCACACTGGATGTCACACAAAAATATCCATCCCGGGCTATATACTCTTCCCATGGTATATCCAATCCCTTTTGATAGAGGTCATCAGCATCTTCCGCACGGAATTTTCTGAGTAGAAAGAGGACGCGATGCCCTGTGCGGAGCAGGAGATTCAGCCGGAGAGTATCGTCCATAGTCCCCTCGGTTTCAATGCCTGCAACGGTTTCAGAGATTAGCGGGAATCCCAGCAGAATGAGTTCTTCCTTTAAAAATGGAGTTATCCCCTTGGCACAGGTAACAAGGATTCTGTTTTTCTTCATGCCGTTATTCCCTGTCTTTACCTGACCTGTCTTTCCGGGCTGAGACAGTAATTATGAAATTTTCGGGCTCTAATGCAGGGTTCTTCTCAAGCTCCTCAAGAAAGACATTAATCGCCTTTCTCACGAAGTCTGAGATGCTCTTTTTTCTCTGTAATGCATGGATCCTCTGACGTGTGTCTTCGCTTATTGTCGTTGTGAATTTTGCCATTATAACTCCTTACCTTATGAACTATGAAAGTACTTTACCACAAAAATCAGCTGAAAAGAATGAATTATAGCCGGCAAGAGGGCTTAACAGGGAAAGTTAGGAATCATGGAAGCGGGCAAGCATTAATTTTTTTGAATCAGGTTTTTTATGTATTATCTCAGTTATAAATGCTTTTCACTTGAATCCTTTTCGCCTCAGCGAATCCCGATTTATCGGGCCTGCCCCAAAGTTTTACTTTCGAGAGTTTGAAAGTTTAGGGGAGAACCCTGGACTCCTCGGACCCTTTTTGCACAAGGAGTAGAAGTCAAGAAAATGTTTACATGTCTTGTAAAGGCTATTAGCAGCAATTGCAAATTACTTCTCATCCTGTCTCTCGTCCTGGGTAAACATTATGTGTTCATCAAGGATATAGACAGACAGGCATCCGTCTCCCGCCAGTCCGCAACAGGCATTTTCCATTATAATATTTTTTACTTTTTCCACATCTGCTTCATTTGACACGATCTCCAGCTTGATCCTGTTATGAATGTCCTTATGGTAAAGATAGACTTCCCCGCAAAATCCTTTAACCTCTGAGTAGGTAAAGTTTATCCGCTCTTTCTTCAGTGCCGCGGTTAGGTCCTCCAGCTTTTCATGTCTTAGTATGGCAACTATAAGCTTATGCATCACTCACCCTCCTTATGCTTCTTTTAATCCTCTTCCTTTCCATAATGCATAAATAACCGGGATAACAACAAGGGTAAGGATAGTTGAAGAAATCATCCCGCCTATCATTGGAGCAGCTATTCTCCTCATAGTATCAACTCCCGCTCCACCTCCCCAAAAGAGTGGCAGGAGTCCTGCAATGATCGCCGTAACTGTCATCATGATCGGACGGACCCTCTTGGAGGTGCCCTCAATAAAGGCGCTGTGAAGGTCTTCTTTGTTCTTCATTCTGTTCTCAAGCAGCTGTTTCTCATAAGCAATATCAATATAGATCAGCACAAGTACTCCGATCTCCGTAGAAACACCTGCCAGCGCTATAAAACCTACTCCAACTGCTATGCTCATATTGTATCCAAGTAAAGATATAAACCATATACCCCCGGCTATGGCAAAAGGGAGCGTAAGCATAACAATTATCGACTCACTGATGCTTTTAAAATTAAAGTATAAGAGGAGAAATATTATCAGGAGAGTAATGGGGATTACTACCGCCAGTCTTTTGTTGGCCCTTTCCATATATTCATACTGACCTGACCATACCAAGCTGTACCCCGGTGGGAGGCTTAATTTCTCTTCTACGAGCTTACGGGCATTTTTTACATATGTAGCAACATCAATGTTATCTAAATCTATATATATCCAGGCGCTCATTCTGGAGTTTTCACTCTTAATTACAGGGGGGCCTCTCCGTATGGTGATATCAGCGACCTGGGTGATCGGTATCTGCGCCCCTGACGGCGTCGGGATAAGAACACGCTTAAGCTTGGAGATAGAGTCTCTCAGTTCGCGACCATATCTGATATTGATCGGATACCTCTCCAGGCCTTCAATAGTTTCACTCACATTCATGCCTCCGACAGCTGACTGAAGCACATCCTGCACATCTCCTACCGTTAAGCCGTATCTGGCAGCCGCCTTTCGGTTAATATCATAATCCAGAAAGTACCCGCCTGTAACACGTTCCGAGAAGACCGAAAGAGTCCCGGGAAGGGGGCTTAAAATAACCTCTATCTCTTTCCCCAGAGATGATAGGGTGGAGAGATCGTCTCCCATAAGCTTGATGCCAACCGGTGTCTTTATCCCTGTAGCCAGCATATCAATTCTGGTTTTGATAGGCATTGTCCATGCGTTTGTAAGTCCGGGGAAATGTATCGCCCTGTTAAGTTCATCAGTTAACTCTTTTGGAGATATCGTCTTCTCTTCGGGCCAGATTTTGGAGAGAAGCTGACGCGTAAAATTCGGCCAACTGGAAAAGAACCTTTTAACCGGTACTTTTCGCCACTCCTCCTCGGGTTTGAGCATTATGGTTGTTTCAAGCATAGAGAGAGGGGCGGGGTCGGTTGCTGTATCAGCGCGTCCTATCTTCCCGAATACGGATTTCACTTCCGGGAAAGTTTTTATTATCTTATCTGTCTGCTGTAACAACTCTCTGGCCTTGGTTATGGAGATGCCCGGCAGCGTAGTCGGCATATAGAGCAGGTCCCCTTCGTTAAGGGGGGGCATAAATTCACCACCTATTTTTTCAAAAGGGAAAAGGAAATCAAGCTTTTCAGCAGTAGAACGGAGCAGCCCGTCCGGCAGTCTGTTGACCACAATGGAGTTATAGGGAAGAATCGTGGCCGCAATCAATACCGCAAACAGAATGGTTATAAATTTATGCCTAAGTGCAAATGTGATTACCGGGCGGTAGGCCCAGATGAGGAATCTATTGACAGGGTTCTTGTCTTCGCGGCTTATCGCCTGCGGCCAACAAAGAAGAATCACCAGTACTCCCAGGGATACGGCGATATAAAATCCGAAAGAGTGCATAACT
>CAXMSH010000124.1:0-4620 GCA_964195875.1 Thermodesulfovibrionia bacterium | reverse complement strand
TGCGCCGTCACGTCCGTGGGCGCGGCCGGGCGGATTTTACTCGGTGAATCAGATGGCCCACCGACCTTTCGCTCGAATGACAGCCTCCAACCAGGATTGACCCCGTCTCCGGCATGGCACTTCTGAAGCTTTAACCCGCAGCAAACTGCGGAGTATTAAGAATTAAGAATTCAGCATACAGGAGTCAGAATAACAACATTAGATTTGATAATACGTATCTTCATTTTTTCCTCTGTATTCTAAATTCTGGCTCCTGAATTCTTAACACCGGATATATGGCTTGCAGGCTGGCAGCTCCTGATTACACAGCATACTGCGGGGAATTAAACACAAAAAGACCTAAATCATTGCTTAAGATCTATACTCAGTTTTCTGATCTTGCTCCTTAGGGTATTGCGGTTTATGCCAAGTAATCTTGCCGCTCTGACCTGGTTCCCCCCGGTCTCCTTCATAACCATCAGGATCAAAGACCTTTCAACCTCGGGAATAACCATGTCATAAATGTTGAACTTCTCAAGGGTCTTAATATTACGCATAAAACCTCTGAGTTTCTCTTCAATGAATTTCCCGACAGACTTTACCCGTCTCTGTCTATAGTCAAAGTCCTCAACCTCAAGAAACTCTCCTTCCGAGAGAATACAAGCCCTCTTAACAGCGGTCTCCAGTTCATCTTCATCACCGGGCCAATTATGGTTCAGGAGATAATCCTTTGCCTCACCGGACAACTCTTTTCGCGCGGTCTTCAACTGCTCCTCAGCCTCCCTGATGAATCTCCTTGCCATCGGGAGTATATCATCACGCCTCTCCATCAGCGGAACCCTGTCAGAAGGAGCACTATATACCACAGTCTTAAGGTCTTCCCTAACGGGAAGTTCATTATTTATCATAAGATTTCCTCTCAATTACATACGAAATCCAGCCGTGAGCTTAAAAGAAAAAGGCTGCATCAGTTTTATGTATTAACAGAATGTGAAATATTTTACGTTAATCTGACACAACAAATCTATAATTTTGCCACCAACAGGTTATCAATCAATCTGGTATCATTTATCCTAACGGCAACGGCTATAACTACAGGACCGGTTATCTTCTCTATACGCTCAAGAGATACAGGATCAACGACCTCAACAAACTCAGTAACCGCCTTAGGCTCTGACGATATAATTCTATTGATCTCCTTGATAACCAGCGCGGCATCCTCCTCGTCCTTTGACAGTATGAGTTCTTCCCCAAACTTGAGCGCCCTGAAAAGTATAAGAGCCCTCGCCCTATCCTGCCGGTTAAGGTACCTGTTTCTTGAACTCATTGCAAGCCCGTCATCCTCCCGAACAGTCGGACACATAACCACATCAATGTCAAAATTCAAATCCTTAACCAAATTCCTTATGACCACGGTCTGCTGGTAGTCCTTCTGTCCGAAATAGGCCTTGTCGGGCATAACTATATTAAAGAGTTTCGCTACAACCGTCGCCACAGCGTTGAAATGCCCCGGCCTTGAGAGACCACAGAGTATCCTGCCGGTTCTGCCGACATCAACAGTTAATGAGTCCCCGTTCTTATACATCTCCCCTGTGCCCGGGACAAATACCGCGTCAACGTTAAGCGAGGATATTTTTTTGAGGTCAATCTCCGTTTCCCTGGGATATTTTTTGATATCCTCTTCAGGACCGAACTGTTTCGGGTTAACAAAGATGCTCACAACCGTTACGTTATTTTCGTCCACCGAGCGCTGGATCAGGCTGAGGTGCCCGTCGTGAATTGCCCCCATTGTAGGTACAAATCCAATGTTTTCCCCTTCTGATCTGAACCTTCTGCTCAAATCCTGCATATCTTTTACTGTTTCGATTATTTGCATTCTTTTATTGGAAATATCGAACTACTAAGGCAGGCACAAAGAAAAAAATAAGGATAAAAAACTTTTCTTGTGTTTCTGTTAACCTTGCCCCCCTGTTTTCTTTGTGAAAACAAAGAAGGGGGGCCTTTTTCACTTTGTCACTTTGCACCTGAGTAGTTACCTTTTTTATCTCTTTTTACATTTGAGCTTGGAAACTCTGGACCCTTTAGCAGGTTTATCAAGTTTTTCTATCTCCTTCATTAAAACGCTCAGCAGTTCACTCTCCTTTATCTTCTTCACCACCCTGCCGTTCCTGAATAGGATGCCCACGCCCTTGCCTCCCGCGATCCCGATATCGGCCTCCCGCGCCTCCCCCGGGCCGTTTACAACACAGCCCATCACGGCTACCTGCAAAGGAGCCTTTATCTTCTCAAGTCTCTTCTCAACCCTGCTGACAAGCCCGCTGATATCAACCTCGCATCTGCCGCAGGTTGGACAGGAAATAATCTCAGGGCCTATACGTCTTATGTTAAGAACCTTCAGTATCTCATATGCAACCTTTACTTCCTTAACAGGGTCAGCGGTCAGTGACACCCTCATAGTGTCCCCTATCCCCTCTGAAAGAAGGATGCCAAGACCTGCTGCACTCTTAACAGTCCCTTGGAATAACGGACCAGCCTCAGAGATGCCTATGTGAAGCGGGTACCTGAACTTCTTTGAAAAAAGTCGATATGCCTCGACCGTCTTCATAACATCAGAGGCCTTGAGAGATACCTTGATGGAGGTGAATTTCAGGTCCTCAAGTATCTTTATATGTCCGGCCGCGCTCTCGACAAGCGCCTCGGCAGTGGGATGCCCGAACTTCCTGAGAATACCCTTCTCAAGAGAACCGGCGTTCACACCGATCCTTATAGGTATATCCCTCTCCCCGGCAGCCCTGACAACCTTCCGCACCTTTTCCCTGCTCCCTATGTTTCCGGGATTTATCCTGAGGCCGTCGGCGCCATTCTCTATAGCCTCAAGCGCAAGCCTGTGATCAAAGTGGACGTCTGCTATAAGCGGAATTCTGATCTTCTTCTTTATGGCCTTTATTGCCTTGGCCGCATCATTATCCAATACCGCAACCCTTACCACTTCACAACCTGCCGATTCAAGCCTCTTTATCTGGGATACGGTTGAGGATACATCACGGGTATCAGTCTTTGTCATCGACTGCACAACAACAGGCGCTCCGCCACCTATCTTCAGCCCCCCCAGTGTCAGTTGCCCGGTTCTTTTTCTCTTCATTTCAGCTCCCTCCTCCGCGCTGATAAATCATTACGGCATTCATGTGCTCAATACCGGTACGGGAAAAATGATGCGTCCCATCATTTTTCGAGACAAAAAACAGATAGTCTGTATCAGCAGGGTTAAGAGCGGCCCTTATAGACCTGATCCCGGGAGAAGCGATCGGGCCGGGAGGCAGTCCATATATTACATAGGTATTATATGGTGTAACTCTCTTAAGGTCGCTTCTTGTTATAGAGTTACCCTTCTTCAAAACCCCGTAGTTGACCGTAGGGTCAGCCTGCAGTCTCATATTCCTCTTCAGGCGGTTATTGTAAACAGCTGATATGAGAGGCCTTTCGAAGTTGTAAATGACCTCCTTCTCAATTATTGAAGCCAGGGTAAGCACCTCTCTCTCGCTCATCCCGATCTCTTCAGCCCTCTTCAAAAGTTCATGATTGAAATACTTCCTAAGCCCCTGGACCATCATCCTGAAGATATCCCGGGGGTTCACCCCTTTTGCAAAATTGTATGTGTCAGGGTACAGATAGCCTTCAAGACTTGGGGCTTTAATGTTGAGAGAATCAAGGAACTCCCTGTCATATACGATCTCCCATAATTCTTCGGAGATAAGGCCGGTATCAATAAATTTTGGCTTTATCGAATTAAGGTCAGCGCCCTCAGGTATGGTGATCCTGTGCTGAACTATCAGCCCTTTCCTCAGGTATCTTAACACTCTCCAGGGACTCATGGAGGTATTAAGGTTGTAATAACCCGCCTTCATGTCAGTTTCAATACCCGTTATCTTTCCAACAACATGGAAGACAAATTCATTCTTAACTATACCCTCCCTCTTGAGTATATGTACCCCTTGAGTATACGAAGCCCCATTAGGAATCCAGACCTCTTTCCATTTGCCTGCTTTCGATAACGGAAGAAAGAAGTTCAAAAAGATAAGGTGTGCCACAAGCAGGGATAAGCCGATTATGACGAATTTAA
This sequence comes from Thermodesulfovibrionia bacterium, assembly GCA_964195875.1. GTDB lineage: Bacteria > Nitrospirota > Thermodesulfovibrionia > UBA6902 > UBA6902 > CAXMSH01. Next base: position 521 of record CAXMSH010000124.1, on the reverse strand, counting down.
TGTAGGTATTACCCGGATATTTTCTCTTCATTTCCTCTACAACTATTCCATGGAACGCATATAAAAAATGAGTGTTCCGTTGAAGAATATATTTTCAGCTACATTTAGAGCATATATTTCCAAATCCATTTTTTTCTGTTTAAATAATTCCAGCCCCCCGCAAGAGGACTAAGCTCAAACCCGAAAAAGCTGCAGAGAATACTCCAGCGCAAGGAACAAACCACTTGAACTTAACCGCCTTCGGCGGGACTTTTTTTTAGACAGGATTAACAGGATTCAGAAGATTTTTTCTTTTAAAGTATCCTGAAGATCCAGTATATCCTGTCTAATTATTGTCTGCTTTCTTTTAATATATCCTGATCATCCTGTTAATCCTGTCAGAAAAGCCTTTGTTTTGTTATTTGTGTTAATTCGTGGTTCAAAAATCCTGTCAGAAAAATGGAAATTCCTATACTATTAAATTAAAAATGAAAAATCACCCCCACAGCTTTGCTTCGCTACCCTAAGATTTGCAATCACAA
>CAXMSH010000123.1:0-4637 GCA_964195875.1 Thermodesulfovibrionia bacterium | reverse complement strand
AATACGAGTGAGGCCTGTCGAATCCAGCAAACCTCGTATATGAGCGCCGCGCCTCCGGACAAGAAAAAACATATGCCGGCGATTATATCCTTCTTGTCTATCTTTCGGCTCAACAAATTCTTATATTTGTTCCTGACCTCTTAAATTTGGCAGGGCTATGGTTAACGTCTTAAAAAGACATTGAAAAGCTCTTATCTTTGTGCTTTATAAGTTCATTGGTAAATCAAAGGAATCAAGAACTCCCTTGATTTGCATCTGCAGGGATAGTTGCAGTTCCTCTATGTTATAGTTTTTAAAGTATAATATAGTAATCGGCATTAATACAATAAATCTGAATAATTCAGAAATTCCCTGCTCTACAAGTCTCTGACTATAACCAGGACGCTTAACTGCAGGGTTTTAGGGCTTGGGGTCCAGGTCTTAAAACTTTTCCTCTCCTATTTAAAATCTTTACCCTATATACCCTGCACCCATAGTCCACCATTTACTTAGATGGGCTGTATACTTTAGCTCCTATTTCACTCCTTTACCCTGAGTATATATATATTGACAAAGGGCTGTTCCAACTACTAGCCTTTAATGAATAATCTGGTATAATTAATAAAAAGATAAATGATACTCTTATGAAGTTATTGAAACTGTCCCTGATTTAAGGAGACACTAAATTGAAAGATATTTATGAAACAGATGGTGAGATAACAGTAATCCTTGTTGAAACTATTATTGATGTTATTAATGCCAGATCCATATGGACAAAGGGGCATGCTTTGAGGGTGGCAAACTATGCAGTACAGATTGCTAAAGAAATGGGGTTTAGCGATAAGGAGATAATGAATCTCAAACTTGCTGGGCTGCTTCATGATATAGGAGAGATAGGAACTTCCGATCATCTTATAAGTAAACCATCCATTACAGATAAAGAATATGAAATCATTAAGGAACACCCTGTTCATGGAGCAAAAATATTTGAGAACATAGAACAATTAAAAGATATAGTACCTCTCATCAGGCATCACCATGAAAGAGTTGACGGCAAAGGTTATCCTGATAGTCTCAATGGGGAAGAAACCCCTATATCTGCACGGATATTACATGTAGCTGAATCATTCATCGGACAGACCTCACAGACCTTCTCCAGGCATTGAATATGCCCTGTCAGAATTAAAGAAACATTCTGGCTCACAATTTGACTCGCGTGTAGTTGATGCGTTTCTGGAAATTTCAACTATAGAAGAGTGACCTTGCGATACAGTCTTTGTTATTAATACATGCATCCCCAACATATATTCAATTTCAGGAGTATTAAATTACCCGGTCAATCAACTGAAACAATAGGAACTTAAAGCGGCTTGACAAAGACTATCCTGCCGCTGTCTCCATTACTTACTTTCCTGTAGTTATCGATCAAATCTGTTTTGGAAATATGATCTCATTACTGTTCATATCACTGATTTTTCTTGCCGCGGGTTTTATTCAGGGCTTTTCAGGTTTCGGCTCAGCATTATTTGCCATTCCGCTTCTTACATTATTTCTTGATGTCAAAATTGCGGTCCCGCTCTGCATCCTTAACAGCATCCTCATCACGTCATATCTTTCCCTGGAACTCAAAGGCTATATGGAAAAGAAGAAGATACTGCCGCTTTTTTTAGGCAGCCTCCCAGGCATCTATATAGGAGCGATCTTTCTCAATCATATGGAGTCTGCTATTTTAAAGCTGTTATTAGGACTGCTGATCATTATTTATGCTGTTTATTCTCTCATCTTTCATCCGGCACCGAGGAATATACATAATATCTGGGCATATATTGCCGGTTTATGCACAGGTTTTATAGGATCAGCCTTCAGCGCTGGCGGGCCGCCCGTGATTATATACACCTCTCTTACCGACTGGTCAAAGAACCAGATCAAGGCAACCCTTACAGGTTTTTTCCTTCTCGCTTCTATTGTCACCGCAGCTGTCCACGCGGCTGGAGGACTTACGAATGAAGTAGTGATTAAATACTTTCTTGCTTCATTCTTCTTTATTCTGGTCGGGGTTTACGCCGGGGCACAGCTCTACCGCAGGATAAGCAGTCGGGAGTATATTAAAATCATACTATTTACCCTTATCGTGTTAGGGGCAATTATGGTCGTTTCTGCTCTATAGTCTGATTCAGGTCTACATGTAATATATATGCTTTGTGGCAGAATTTACGACGTAAACCATTTTGTTGTTGCATTGCAGATCAGCCGGGGTTATGAAGAAATTTCTATTTCCCTCAGGGTAATAAGGAGTATAACCTATCATGACTTCGCCATCAATAAACTCTACTTTTATCTTGTGACCAGCCCAGGGGATAAAGTCCTTATATGTGCAGATGTAGTTTTTGTTACCCTCTAAACTCTCAACCATGAAGACAGCCTTTAAATCTTCAGTTTGAACTATTTCGACTTTGCCGTTCAGAAGTCTTAAATGAAAAACTGCTTTATCGCAGGCAAAGTCACTGGTTTTCCCCTTAAATAATCTTTTGTCTTTATATCTTACTACTACCTTATCTTCCATCATTGTACCTTTATATATGCAAATGTGATGCCAAAAAGTAAACAGCTATTTTTTAAGGTGTTATACGTGAAACAGCCCTGATACTGTGTAATATAATTCATATTTTCATGTATTCCTTTACATAATTAACCCGCATATTGCAGAAGGATTCGGTTTCAGAGTGAATATCGAACAGCAGGTTGCGCTAACGTCCGCGGAAGCATAGCCCTTTGCTATGGTTCAAGGGGGATCGTGCAAAATGCACAGCGAGATTTGCTCTGATAATGAATAGGCACAACGTATAACCTCACCTGTAACTTACTTAGCCTGCATAATGTCTTGTTATCATGAAAATATTAAAACTATCTGCTCGCCTCGATTCGGCGAAGCGGGCCGCCTTCATGCAATATGTGGGTTAAAACCTTCAGCTTTGACATAAACATTCATATTCCAACATTGATGCTGAAATTAGTGAGATTGCGTCTCAATGACTTTATTATTCTTAATAATATCAAGAAGTTAGCTAGAAATGAGGCTACAGGATCTATCCAGATTGGGGAGATCGGAAAATTTCAGCAGCATACAGAAATTAGGGTGTGTTATCAAGAACATGTCTTAATACTCCATCAAGGTTATCAAAGAGCCTGAACCCGTTATTCCCATGATTCATGTTCCAGGGGAACGAAATGCCTGAAGTCAATATGCCTTTCTCCGCGGCCGTTTCTAATGTAACAGGGGAATCGTCAACAACAATATGACAGTCTTCATCAAAAAGGACTGTTTTATCATTCGATAGGTGCAGTTCATCAAAGACCAGATCATGTCTTACAAGCCATTTCCTTGTCTGGGCTAAACTCTCGGGTATTCGATGACTCGCAATGACTATATGGAAATTATGGCGTTTCAGAGTATCAAGAAAATTTTTTGCCTCTGAATAAGGCAGGTGGCTTTCATCATCCTGATTTAACTGTATCCTATGAATCGCAGACATGAAATCTTCGATTGAACAATAGTTTTTCCAGAAATCCCACTCAACCCAGTAATCAGGAAGAGGTATTGTGTTATTAACTTCTTTCAGCTCTTTATAAAGAACATCACAGAAGTGCCATAATGTGTTGTCAATATCAATAACAGCCTTTTTCAGCATAAAGGTTCTCCTCGGTCAAAGACTTGCGTGTTGTATTCTATTCATTTATTCTGATAATCGTTGCGTTGACATAACAGCCTTCACGGTGTATCCCAGTGCCCGGCAATCCCAAGAGCAAACCATTCCCCCCGTTAAAACAGACTTCTTTTGCTGTCAGTCTCTTTACATCATTAATTGAGCACTCAAAAAACTCCAGGGCGCCAATCTCTTCAAAATCATTTCTTGGCGGGGTAGTATATATCTTAAAATCACAATCCTTGCTCATTGATTCATAGCTGGTTCCAGGTCCTGTCCTTGTAAATTCTAGATACGGTGCGCAGCCGCTCAGAAAGATTATAAAGGCAATGGATATTGAAAGTGATATTTTTAATAATCTCAAATCAGCCTTCAGCGTAAACTCCTGTTATTCAACATATAATTATTTTAGCAGATATTTGATACACAGGCAATGTATGCATTATCTTTGGGAGCTCGTGTCCATGCCCGACAGAGGAAACATAAATAACCATTCTGATATAATCTTAAATATTGGTAACTACTCACCTATGTTAATCCCCCTTTAGCAAAGGGGGGACCTGAGTAGTTACAAATATTGCAAACATATTTTGGAGGAGTGATAATGGTCACGGAAGAATTAAGGAGTTTCAGACAGATGTATACAGGATTTACCAGCGCAAGAGTAATACTGACTGCCAATAATCTGGGTGTCTTTGACAGGCTGAAAAAACCTGTCTCAGCTAAAGAGATGGCAAAGGTACTCAATTCTGACCCACGGGCTACAGAGATCTTGCTGGACGCACTTGCCGGAATCGGTCTTCTGCTTAAAAACAGGGATGGCAGATATAAGAATACAGCCATGAGCAGACGTTATCTGGTTAAGGGCTCCCGTTTTTATCAGGGCGATATAGTAAAGCACGCCTCGGCAATGTGGGAAAACTGGTCGGCACTCGACAAGGTCGTACGTAATGG
>CAXMSH010000122.1:0-4650 GCA_964195875.1 Thermodesulfovibrionia bacterium | reverse complement strand
ATATAGAAGTAAGGAGGTTGTATGGCGAAATTATCTTCATCAAAACTGAAACTAAATACTAACGCTTTAAAGGTCCTTGAAAAAAGATATCTTAAAAAGGATGAAGCGGGGACACTTATTGAGACGCCTGAAGAGATGTTCAGGAGGGTCGCAAGGGCCGTTTCATCTGCTGATCAACATTACGGCAAATCCGACACCGAAACGGAACATATAGAAGAAGAATTTTACAGCCTCATGACATCATTAAAATTTCTACCAAACAGCCCCACACTGATGAATGCCGGGGGGAGACTGGGTCAGTTATCCGCATGTTTTGTTCTCGCTGTTGAGGATTCAATGGAGTCCATATTCGAGGCCATAAAGAACGCCGCAATGATACACAAGTCAGGAGGCGGTACCGGCTTTTCTTTCTCAAGGCTCAGGCCGTGCGGTGATATTGTAGGCTCAACAAAGGGGGTCTCATCAGGTCCTCTCTCATTCATGACAGTATTTGATTCAGCCACTGAAGCGATAAAGCAGGGGGGTACAAGGAGAGGGGCTAATATGGGAATACTCTCCGTTGACCACCCCGACATACTTGAGTTCATCTCCTCAAAGGATAACAAAGACAGGCTCAACAACTTTAACATCTCCGTTGCCTTAACGGATGTATTCATGAACGCGCTTGAAGAAGACGATGAATACGACCTTATTAACCCTCACACAGGCAGTACAACCAGCAGACTTAAGGCAAGAGAAGTCTTCAGTTCCATAGTTAATCATGCATGGAAGAATGGGGAGCCGGGGATCATATTCCTGGACAGGATAAACGAGGGGAACCCTACCCCTCTTCTAGGACGGATCGAGAGCACAAACCCATGCGGCGAACAGCCGCTTATGCCATATGAATCCTGTAATCTCGGCTCAATTAATCTCTCCAGATTCGTGAAAGGAAGCAAAGATCCCGGCGGATCGGACCGTCCGGATGAACAGATCGACTGGAAATCCTTAAGGAAAACAATTCATAGCTCCGTCCATTTCCTTGATAATGTAATAGAGATCAATAAATATCCCCTTAAAAAAATAGAGGAGACAACAAAATCCAACCGGAAGATAGGCCTCGGGGTCATGGGCTGGGCGGATATGCTTATTCAACTCGGTATACCCTATAACTCAGATGATGCCACAACGCTTGCCGCAGAAATTATGAGTTTTATCGAATCAGAAGGCAGAAAGAAATCCGTTGAACTGGCGGCTGAGAGAGGTACGTTCCCGAATTATGAATCAAGTATATATAAAGATAAAAACCTGAAGCTCAGGAATGCCACTATCACAACCATAGCTCCGACAGGAACACTATCGATAATCGCCGGTTGTTCAAGCGGAATAGAACCTCTCTTTGCGGTATCCTTTGTACGTAACGTCCTTGAAGGAACCAAACTGTATGAGGTTAACCCTTATTTTGAGAAAATTGCTAAAGAAAGGGGTTTCTGGAGCAAGGAGCTTATTGAGGCGATCGCAGAGCAAGGCAGCCTGCAGGAGATAGCCGAAATTCCTGAAGACATTAAAAGGACGTTTACAACCGCGCATGATATATCACCTCTTGATCACATCACGATGCAGGCCGCTTTCCAGAAACACGTTGACAACGCCGTCTCAAAGACGGTCAACTTTCCGCACGACGCAACTGCCGAAGGTGTTGAAGAGGTGTATTTGCTGGCGTATAAACTCGGCTGCAAGGGCGTTACCGTTTACAGGGACGGTTCAAGGGAGGAGCAGGTACTTTCAACAGGACAAGAGACCAGAAAGGATGTTACTGCCCATGGGTCAGAGGCGATGCATAAAATTACGCCAAAAAAGAGACCCGAGATAATAAAGGGAACAACGAGACACCTTAAGACTGGCTGCGGGCATATTTATGTGACTATAAATGAAGATGCCGACGGCAACCTCTTTGAACTCTTCACCCATATGGGCAAGGCGGGAGGCTGTGCCTCAAGCCAGGCTGAAGCGATAGGAAGGCTGGTGAGCCTTGCGCTCAGAGGCAACATAGAGCCGGTTGAGATCATGAAACAGCTCAAGGGGATAAGCTGTCACAGCCCCGCGTGGGTTAGCGGCGGAAAAATTTCTTCCTGTTCAGACGCTATTTCAAAAGCAATAGAGACATACACCCAGATAGGGAATAAAGGCAATGGTTCGTCACCCGCAAAGAAAAAAATAATATTTTGCGGAGCATGTCCTGACTGTGGCGGAGCAGTGGAACACGAAGGCGGCTGTGCCGTGTGCAGGGACTGCGGATTCACAAAATGCAGTTAATATAAAGAGGCGTTTCACCACAGCCAGAAGTAGGCGCTTCTAAGCGAGGGCACAGAGATAATCTGTAAAAAAATAAAGGAACTGCTCGGGTCTCCCCCTTTGAAAAAGGGGGATTAAGGGGGATTATTAAATCAGATATTCATTAATAAAATCTCCCCTAACCCCTCTTTGCTAAAGAAGGGGATAAGCTACATAATAAAAGATCCTTCTGGGTATCCTCGTCTCGGCAAAGCGGGTCTGTGTTTTAATATTGAAGTTTTTTCCCACTAAATAAAATGATCCGTTTCACTCAACAAGTACACAGAGGCAAGTACCGTCTGGCACATGCCAGAGAAAAATATACAAGGGGGAAGTCCCTGTTTTATAAAATATACGGCCTGCTATTTTTATTAATCATACTCTCTTCTCTCTATGCGTGCTCTACCGCGCCCACGAAATACTCTCCCCGAGGCACCGGCTACGTCACCGCCTCATACTACGGCCCCAAGTTTAATGGAAGGCCTACAGCATCAGGTGAAATATTTGATATGTATGCCATGACATGTGCTCATAAAAAGATGCCCTTCGGGACAAAATTACGCGTAACAAATCCGGATAATGATAAATCCGTTATCGTGACGGTTAACGACAGGGGACCGTTCATCCGGGGGAGGGACCTGGACCTTTCATATGGAGCCGCCAGAGAGATAGGACTTGTCGCCAAAGGCGTCGGGAAAGTCAAGATAGAGCATATCGGAAGAGATATGCGTTATGTTAAGGGCATACCCGAATCGTCCCATAACGTATCAGGAATTCTTTCTATCCAGGTAGGATCATTCACCGAAAAAGCTAACGCCGTAAGGCTCAAAGACGGGCTCAGACTTAATTACAGCGATGTCTTCATCAACACCGCCCTGATAAACGGCAGGAAATACCACAGGGTCAGGATTGGGAAATTCAAAAACCCCGATACCGCATACTCTCTTGCAAAGAAGCTCGCGCGGGAAGGCTACAGTATTCATATCACATCGAGATAGATGTAAAAAAGGGTTCACCCCCCCTACTTTCTTGCCTCCACTGATTCGCTCTGCGAATCAAAGATGTGGGGCCAAAGCAAAAGTGGAAGGGGGGCAGGGGGGTCGAGGATTCAAGTGGAGAAAACACATAAATCACTAAAAAGCACAACACTTGAACCCTTGAATCCTGGAATCCTCGAACCCTATCCTTCTACCTATCCATGGTCAAACTGACATTCTATTCCAAGGATGGCTGCTGGCTGTGTGACACGGCTGAGGAGATGTTGAACGGACTGAAGGTAAGATACGGGATCGAGATCAACAAAGTCGCAATAGACTCTGACGACGATCTATATGAATTATACCGTTTTGATATCCCTGTGTTTGAATTTAAGGACGGCTCAACCCTCAACGGGCGTATAAAGAAGAAGGACCTCCTGAGGAAGATCGCGGAAAATACCGGGCAATCCTGATTCAACCTGTACTTTCAGTAGCATTGACTTCAGGCTTCCGGTTATCATCTTTTCTGAAAAGCTTAATAATATCCTCGAGAATTATATACAGGGAAGGCACCAGCAGAAGGGTTATCAGTGTAGCAAAAAGAACACCAAAGCCAAGGCTTATGGCCATCGGGATGAGAAACTGCGCCTGCATGCTTTTCTCCAGTATGATCGGTGTAAGGCCGAGAGAGGTAGTGAGTGAAGTCAGAACAATCGGACGGAACCTGCGCTGGCCTGCTTCAATCACCGCATGCCATGTTTCCATGCCTTCTTCTCTTTTTTTATTGATCGTATTAATCAGGAGCAGTGAGTCGTTGACGACAACCCCCGTAAGCGCCACTGCACCAAAGATACTGAGTATGCTGAGGTTAAACCCCATGATCAGATGCCCCAGGACAGCTCCAACAAAACCAAAGGGTATTGCCGACATAATAATGAGCGGCTGAAGATAACTCCTGAAAGGGACAGCCAGCAGGGTATAGATCACCAGAATAGCCAGCATGAATCCCTTCCGCATACTTCCCAGAGAATCCTTACGCTCTTTTTCTTCTCCTTCAAGGTCATAGGTAAGGCCGGGATAATCCGCGGTCAGCTCGACCAGGACATTTTTCTGCAGATCCATCAGAATTTCATCTGCATTAGCGATTGAACTGTCAACGCTCGCGGTAATGTTGACTACCCTCTTTCTGTCGGAACGGTTAATCTCGCTGAAACCTCTTCCTTCCTCAACAAAGGCAGCCTGACTAAATGGTATCTCTCCGCCATCCTGTGTCCGAAGACGCATCGAATGAAGATCTCCCAGGCTTTTCCTGTCCTCTTCCGGATAGCGCACCATCACCTTTACTTCATTACGTCCTCTC
>CAXMSH010000121.1:0-4652 GCA_964195875.1 Thermodesulfovibrionia bacterium | reverse complement strand
GGATGATCCGCAGATTGTCCCGCTACCGGATCCATCAGCACGTCCGCAGTGATGGCCCGGAAACCCACCTGGTGAAAGCCGGGACCCCGACCATGGGCGGTATCCTGATTGTTATCTCAATAGTGCTGAGCGTCCTGTTCTGGGGTGATCTGAGCAACAGGTTCATGCTTGTTATGCTTATGGCATTAATCGGTTACGGACTGATAGGTTGTCTTGACGATTATCTCAAGACGGCAGGCAGAAATCCTAAGGGACTAAAGGTCCGTTACAAATTGGGATTACAGGTGGTACTGGCCCTCCTCATAGGACTTCTGTTTTACCATGACCCTAATGATGCCTATGCCGCGTCTCTCAGTATCCCATTCTTTAAGAAATGGCTGATAGATATGGGGTGGTTTTATATACCTTTTGCGATACTTGTAATTGTAGGTTCTTCTAACGCTGTCAATCTTACGGACGGTATAGACGGCCTTGCCATAGGGCTCGTCGGAATAGCGACTCTTGCAAACGGCGCGCTGGTTTATATATCAGGGAATTCTGTTTTTGCCGAATATCTGCATGTGCTTTACCTGCCCGGTACGGGTGAGCTTTCCGTGTTTTGCGGGGCGATGTTCGGATCTGCCCTGGGATTTCTCTGGTACAACAGCTATCCCGCTGAGATATTTATGGGTGATGTCGGTTCATTGGGGCTTGGCGGCGCTCTGGGAACACTGGCTGTAATAACCAAACACGAGGTTGTCCTCGCGTTGGTTGGAGGCATCTTTGTTCTGGAGACCTTCTCGGTGATGATACAGGTCGTGTCATTTAAGGTTACCGGTAAAAGGGTCTTCAAGATGGCCCCCCTGCACCACCACTTTGAAGAGAAGGGTTGGCCTGAACCCAAGGTGATAGTCAGGTTCTGGATTATCGGGATAGTGCTCGCGCTTTTGAGTCTGACGACGCTTAAGATTAGATAACAATAAATAACAGGTAATGGGTGATAGGTAATAGGTAATAAGCTGTAAAGCTTCAATAAAAAGGCGCAAAGGTACAAAGGTACAAAGAAGCAAACATAGGCAGCTGGGCAGAATATATGAGCCAGGTGAAAGAAAAGATGAATATAACTCCGAAGAGTCTGAAAGACAAAAAAGTCCTTGTGGTCGGCCTTGCCAGAAGCGGAACAGGAGCGGCAAACCTCCTCTCTTCACTTGGAGCGGAAGTTACTGTAACCGATAGAAAGCCGCGCAACTCTTTAAAGTCTGAAATTGAGAAACTTTCACCGGTTGTTAAGGTTGTATCCGGTGGAAATCCGGAGGAACTCTTTTCGGACGCAGATCTTATTGTGGTCAGTCCCGGTGTCCCTCTTGATATCCCCCAGATAACGGCTGCCGTGTCAAGAGGCATCCCGGTGATAGGGGAACTTGAGCTTGCTTATCAGACAGCAGTTGGATATGGGTTTAGTGAACATGAAAATTCGGCCCATGGTATCCCTACATTTATAGGGATAACCGGGACTAATGGAAAGTCGACAACAACTACGCTTGTTGACCTGATGCTGAAGATGTCGGGTTTCAGAACGCTTTTATGCGGAAATATAGGCAGGGCACTGACCGAAGAGATTAATAAACTGGGTTTCACCTCTGAAGGTCCGGTATTGACGGGGATCGATCGTATTGTCGCTGAGGTTTCAAGTTTTCAGCTGGAGGCTGTCTTTGAATTCAGGCCGAAGGTCGCGGCTGTTCTCAATATAACACCGGACCATCTTGACAGGTACAGATCTATGGACGAGTATGTGAGAGCCAAGGCAAAGATCTTTGAGAATCAGGGAGAAGGGGACCGGCTGGTCCTTAACGCTGATGACCCGTTGGTTATGGATATGTTTGAAACAGGGCGCGGCAGACATGATGGTTTGATGCCGGATATATATTTCTTCAGCCGGGACAGAGAGGTTGAGGGCGTTTACCTGAAGAACGGGGTCATATACTGTAATCTGTCCCATGCTACATCAATACCCTCTCATTTTCCGATAATGACCGCAGATGAGGTGAGAATCAGGGGGCTGCATAATCTCGAAAACGCAATGGCAGCTTCCCTGATCTCAATACTTTCCGGCAGCCGGACCGAAGACGTCAGGGAGGTGCTGATGGATTTTCCGGGGCTTGAGCACAGACTTGAGGTTGCGGGCGAATACAGGGGGGTCATCTTTATTAACGACTCCAAGGGTACAAATGTCGGCGCAGTCATGAAGTCCCTTGAGAGTTTTGAGAACCTGATATTAATAATGGGAGGCACGGACAAGGGGAGTGACTTCACAGCCTTGCGTGACCTTGTAGAAAGCAGGGTCAAGACATTGATACTGATAGGTGAGGCAAAGGAGAAGATCGCAAGTGAGATCGGAAACTCCACTGAGACGATACTCGCGGCAGATATGTATGATGCCGTCAGGATCTCTGTCTCCAGGACTTCGGGCGGCGACGTGGTCATGCTCTCTCCGGGGTGTGCCAGTTTTGATATGTTTGATGACTTTGAAGACAGGGGAAGAAGCTTTAAGGAAGCTGTAAGGAAGGTTGCGGGATGAGCATGAAAAGTTCTCGTGATATAGTTGTCCCGGTATTGATCCTTGTCGGCATAGGGCTGTTGATGGTATATAGTTCAACTGCTCTCATGTCGACGAAGAAGTACGGGAGCAGTTTTCATTACCTTTGGAATCACCTTTTCACTGTGTTTGCCGGACTCATAACTATGTTCGTTTTAGCAAAGGTGGACTACCGGAAGTTCAGGCCTCTTGTAATAGTTTATCTCGTTTTTTCTCTTATATTGCTGGTGCTGGTCTTTGTGCCGGGTATCGGCCTTTCGGCAAACGGGGCAAGCCGGTGGATAAAGTTATGGCCCAATACGTTTCAGCCATCTGAACTTGTAAAGATCACACTGGTAATCTTTCTGGCTGACTACATGTCAAAGAACATTCACAGGATGAAGGATTTTCGCTGCGGAATACTGATTCCCGCTGGTGTGATGCTATTATTTCAGTTCATAATCATTCTTCAGCCCGACTTCGGTGCGGTAATGAGCATAGGGATACTGACAACATGCCTCCTTATACTTGGGGGAGCCAGGTTGAGATACATCTGGGGAGGTGTACTGTTGTCACTGCCTATACTATATTTGCTGCTTTTTTCTGTTCCCTACAGGAAGAAAAGGATGATGGCATTTCTTGACCCGTGGCAGGACCCCTTTGAAAGCGGATTCCAGCTGGTACAGTCTTTTATTGCATTTGGAAGAGGGAGCATCTTCGGGGTAGGTATAGGGGGAAGCAAACAGAAGCTATTCTTTCTGCCGGAGGTCCATACGGACTTTATCTTCTCTCTGATAGGAGAGGAGATAGGCCTGATAGGGGTGTTAGCTGTTGTGGGCCTGTTTGTATGGCTGTTTATAAAGGGTGTAATGATAGCGAATAGAACAGCGGACCCGTTCAGCTACTATCTGGCGTTTGGTCTTACGTTGATGATATCATGCCAGGCCATAATTAATTTTTCTGTTACCACAGGACTTATGCCTACAAAAGGCCTGCCCCTGCCTTTTATCAGTTATGGGGGGTCCGCGCTTCTTAATAATATGGCTGCTATGGGGATCCTGATAAACATATCGCGAAGAAACGGGCAGGTTCCCCTCGCAAGCGCCCACCATCCTTTTCATATTGAAGGTGGGGACAGCGAGAGGTCGATGTATGGGAGCAGAAGGGCCCGGATGAAAATATAGATATGAATATTGTGATTGCCGGCGGAGGGACAGGCGGACATCTCTTTCCCGGTATAGCGATTGCAAAGGAACTTGAGAAGACAATGGTGGATTTGAAGATATGTTTTGTCGGAACGGTAAAAGGGATAGAGGAGAAGGTAATCCCCAGGGAGGGTTTTGATATAAGGTTCATAAGATCCGAGGGGCTAGTGGGAAGGGGTCTCGCAGGTCTTGTAAGAGCCATTATAAAGTTGCCTTTATCCATGAAGGATTCATATATGATACTGCGGGAATTGAGGCCTGCCATGGCCTTCGGTGTCGGGGGATACAGTTCCGGCCCCCTGGTTTTTTGCGCTTACTTAATGGGTATTCCAACAATGATTCATGAGCAGAACACAGTCCCCGGCCTGGCTAACAAAATGCTTGGAAAATTTGTGAAGAACGTTGCTGTGACCTTTCACGAGAGCATGGGGTATTTCCCTCATAACAAGACCTACCTGACAGGTAACCCTGTAAGGGAGGAGATCTTAAACGGTGACAGAGACAGGGCCTGCAGGAGATTCAGCCTTAATAAACGGCTTTTTACCATATTTGTTTTTGGAGGCAGTTCAGGTGCAAGTAAGATCAATAAGGCGGTTGCGGAGTCGCTAACATACCTTGAGGACCTGAAGGGCCAGATACAGTTTCTCCATCAGACCGGAGAAAGAGACTTTAAGTATATGAAAGACCACTTCTATTCACATGGTTTCTCAGGAACTGTTCTTCCTTTTACGCATGAAATGGGTGATGCCTATTCAGTAGCAGACCTTGTTATTTCAAGGGCCGGTGCTACTACAGTTGCCGAGCTTACCGCGTGCGGAAAGGCTGCCATACTGGTGCCATATCCACACTCGGCGGGGGACCATCAGGAGGCCAATGCCAGGAAACTCTGGGAT
>CAXMSH010000120.1:0-4675 GCA_964195875.1 Thermodesulfovibrionia bacterium | reverse complement strand
TAAATATACCGCTTCTCTGTATTGACGAATGTTTGGTCATTTAGCCTGATTTACGCAGGAAGAAGGGGTTACCGTTATGGCAACCGTTGAGATATTGTAGTGATTCAATAATAATTGGTCAATATAGTGAACTTTTTGAGAGCACTTAAAATATTTATGCAAATATTAAACTCAGCAGCTTATATATCAATTTTGAGGCAAGAAAGTCAGGGGCCCTGTTCTCTGAAGGGCAGAGTTCAACGACATCAAAACCGACCACGTTCTTCTTTTTAGAAACATTTTCAAATAGATCGATAACCTGGTACCAGCCGAGACCTCCGGGTTCAGGCGTGCCGGTTGAAGGCATTATTGATGGGTCAAGAACGTCCAGGTCAATCGTTATATAAACATTTTCAGTAAGAAGAGAGACGATCTCCATTATCCAGTCACTTCTCCGGTGTATCTCTGAAGCGTAGAAGATCCTGCGTCTGTCAATGTCAGGAAGTTCCGATGAGTCCATGCTCCTGATTCCTACAGATACGATATTGTCTGTAATCTCTTTTGCCCTTGCCATGACACATGCATGACTGTATTTGAGACCTTCGTATGAGCGCCTCATGTCGGAATGCGCGTCAAGATGCAGGATGCTGATGTCATCAAAAAATCCGGCATGTGCCCTGATCGGGCCGAGAGAGACGGTATGTTCACCCCCCAGAGTTACAACAAATTTATTCTCGTTTAAAAGTTTATTTACGCATTTACAGGTCCTGCTTATCATGCTTATCGAGGTATTCGTCACGATCTCCTGTAAAGTGTGTATCCCTCTTCTGTACACCTCTGAGTCTGTCTCGATATCATAAAGCTCCATATTCCCCGATGCTTTTATGATCGCCTCCGGACCCATATGAGCACCCTTGATCCAGGTGCTGGTCCTGTCAAAAGGGACCGGCAGTATAGCTATTTTTGAGGTGCTGTAATCTGAGAATTTTTCGGGCAGGCCGCCGAAGTTATAAGGGATTTGACTGTTTTTCATTTTTGTAGAATAACAAAAAAATGAGTGTAATTACATGAACTGGAGGTTTATTCTTTTAAATACCCGCTGTCTCTGCGGCGGTTCCTTATAACTTCCCCCTTTAGCAAAGGGGGTTAGGGGGATTTTTTAAATAATCCCCTGTCTGATAGATACACTGTCCGCTTGCGGCGGGGAGTTTTTATTAAATTCTCTGGTTCCCCGCCTACGCCAACAGTAGGTGCCTTAAGCACGGGGACGACGTCTGGATACCCGTTTCCATGGGTATGACGTGATACTTTGCAGGTTGCTGCGTGGGAGTTAATTATGTTTTTGAGTTAATCAAACAGCATAATGGCAGCGGCAACTACGGTTGTCCATTTGCCGTGCTTATTGCCTTCAGAAGATTGGCAGGTATTCCTGGTTTCAAAGATATACTTGCTCGCTTTGTAAACCTGTTTTCTTGCGTCCCATGCAAGGTCAGGGTCAAAAGGTATCCCGAGTGTTGTGGCGAGCATCGTGGCCGCAAGGTCTTCTGCGTAATCTCCCGATTTCCTCGCGGTCTCCCCAAAAGAATGGTGCTCTGAAAGGTAGCCGTAATTATTGCTGTCAGAAGGGACTGCCAGACCTATTGATGCGGATATGAGCCTGTTAGGCTCGCTGGTCCCGTTCCTGGCCATTACGCAGTACGTTATCTGTCCCGGCTTAATCATCTTAAGCCCCTTCTTCTTTGAAATGATCTTGCAGTTGGGTGGGAAGATGCTCGATACATAAACGAGATTGCACTTCTCTATACCTGCTTCCCTGAGTGCCAGCTCAAAAGACGCGAGTTTATCCTTGTGTACCCCTGCCCCTTTTGTAAAAAAAACCTGTTTCGGTATCATAATATCAGTTTTCAGCTCCTGGACTTTATCGTATTTTTTCATAAAAAATATAAGCTATTGAGTTATATTTTTCAAGTTTATTTTTTTGGCATTAGATTTAAGTTGGACTTAACCTCATTTAATTTCATAATATAAACATATGATAGCTATTATTGATTATGGCATGGGAAACCTCAGGAGCGTTGAGAAGGGTTTTCTGAAAGTTGGGGTCGATGCCGTGGTAACTAACAGTCCTGAGGTTGTTAAAAAGGCTGACGGCGTTGTCCTGCCGGGTGTCGGCGCGTTTAAGGGATGCATGAAGGAGCTTACAAACCTCAACCTGATAGACGCGGTTGTTGATACCGTAAAAGAAGGGAGACCCTACCTCGGCATATGTCTTGGCTTGCATATACTTTTCACCGAGTCGGTAGAGTTTGGAAGGTGCAGGGGACTTGATATCTTCAAGGGCATGGTGCTCCGTTTCCCTGAAAGTGAATTAAAGGTCCCGCATATGGGATGGAATGAGCTGAATATAAAGAAGGACGGGAATCCGCTTTTGTCAGGGATTCCTGATAAAAGTTATTTTTACTTTGTGCATTCTTTTTACGTTTCTCCTGAAGATGATTCCATTATCTCAACGACTTCAGATTACGGCATTGAATTTACATCTTCGATATGGAAAGACAATATCTTTGCTGTCCAGTTTCATCCGGAGAAGAGTCAGGAGGCTGGGCTGAAGGTCCTCAGAAATTTCGGGGAGATTGTGAAAAAACAGACATAACCACTTAGGCACAAAGTAACAAACCTGCCTGCCGGCAGGCAGGGGCACATAGGCACAAAGTGTCAAGGTAATATAATAATAATCATTATTCTTCAGGTAGTAGTGTCCGGTAAATCACATGCATGCATTAATGAGTCATCCTGTTATACATTAATACTTTTTAAGCAGTAAGCGTCATTCCCGCTTGTCGGGAATCAATCTTTTCAACATGGTTGAGGAAAGATTCCGGACAAGCCGGAATGACAACCATTTGATATGTAATAATTTTTTAACCGGACACTACTGCTCTCCAGGCATTTCTTACAGAAGTTCTTTTATCTTCTTCTTCAGCACAGGATGCACCTTATCCGGGGCTATTTCTTTAAGGGGTATAAGGACAAAGTCTCTTTTGCAGATTTCAGGATGCGGTATTTCAAGCCCCGGGGTCTTTAGGACAAGGTCATCATAAAATAGGATATCAAGGTCAATAACCCGTGGTCCCCATTGTTTTCCCGGTTTTCGTCCCGATGCTTTCTCGATCTTTTTAAGCAGGGAGAGCAAAGCTTCCGGCTCAAGATCGGTCACTATCTCAACGGCCATATTGATGAATTTCGGCTGGTCTTTAATCCCCCACGGCTCTGTCTCGCTCATGGATGAGCGTTTAGTGACTTTTATTCCGCTGTCTTCTTCGATAAGCTGTATTGACTTCTCGCAGTTCTCTTCCCTGTTGCCGAGATTGGACCCGATTCCGATATATGCAGTTGGCATAATTAAGTAATTAGAATTCAGAAGCCAGAAAGGCAGAAGAGAATAATTCAGGAAATTAACCGACTTTTGTTTGCACTAGACTATTTATTCTTTCAATGGCTTCTTTTGTCCTTTTGACTGAGACTGTCAGGGCAAACCTTACATATCCTTCGCCGTCTTCTCCGAAACCATTGCCCGGCGTTGTAAGTATCCCGGCTTTCTTTAGAAGAAGTGAGGTGAATTCCATGGATGAAACGCCTTCAGGGCAACTTACCCAAAGGTAAAATGTTGCTTCAGGTTTCTTCACCTTCAGGCCGAGTTTTTTCAGCCCGTTATAAAGAACGTCTCTTCTTTCCTGATACATTTTTCTGATCTTTTTGAGTTCTGAATCCCTGGTCTCCAGTGCCGCGATTCCGGTTTCCTGAATAGCCTGGAATATGCCGGAGTCGATATTTGTCTTGATCTTTCCGAGTCCCGCGATAGCGTCCCTGTTCCCGACAGCGAAACCTATCCTCCAGCCTGTCATGTTGTAAGTTTTTGAGAGCGAATGAAATTCAATCCCAACGTCCTTTGATCCTGGAATCTGAAGGAAACTCATCGGTTTTTTGCCGTCATAATAGATCTCTGAATAAGCGGCGTCATGACATACGATAATGTTATTCTTTGCGGCGAAGTCAATCACCTCTTTATAAAAACTTCTTCCCGCGCAGGCAGAGGTTGGGTTGTTCGGATAATTAATGAACATGAGTTTCGCCTTTTTCAGCACATCCTTTGGGACCGCTTTCAGGTCGGGAAGGTAGTTGTTCTTCTCAATAAGCGGCATGATGTGGCTCTTGCCGCCTGCAAAGAGCGTGGCAACCGGATAAACAGGATAGCCCGGAGAAGGTACCAGCACAACATCGCCGGGATTTATGAAAGCAAGGGGCATATGTCCAATCCCCTCTTTTGAGCCGATAAGTGAGAGGACTTCTGTCGCAGGGTTAAGCTTTACGTTGAATCTTTTTTTGTACCAGTCCGCAACAGCCTGCCTGAAGGACATCATACCTATATATGAGGGGTACTTATGATGCTCAGGTTTTTTGACAGCCTTCCTCATCGCTTCAACAATATGTTTTGGTGTAGGTGTATCAGGGTCACCGATACTCATATCTATGAGGTCAACCCCCTTTTTCAGGGCAGAGGTCTTCATCCCGTCGATTACGGCAAAGAGATAGGGCGGCAGATTCTTTACCCTTTCAGCGGTGGTGATCGATACCTTTTTGCTCAACTATTCCTCCTGTATTTAACTTTTCTTCACCTGTAATTACTAATGAAATC
>CAXMSH010000119.1:0-4705 GCA_964195875.1 Thermodesulfovibrionia bacterium | reverse complement strand
CTCTTTTGCCCAGACCTTCCATCAACCCACAGGAGGTGGTGCTTTTGCCTTCTCCAAGAGGGGTGGGGGTGATGGCTGTAACCTCTATGTATTTGCCGTCCTCTTTGTCCTTAAGACGATTAATAACCTTGAGAAAGTCAATTTTGGAGAGGCGTCCCATTGGCAGAATCTCGTCTTTATTAAGCCCGAGTTTCTCACGCCACTCTTCAGGGGCAGGCATGTTTTTTTCAGCTTCTTCAGAAATCTGCCAGTCGGCTAACTTTGTCGCATCAAACGGCATGGTTAAATCCTCCTTATTATCTGCGTTAATTATGCGGAAATGAACAGCTATGGACTAAAACTTTAGCACAGGCCGAAGAGGGGTGTCAAACAGATTAAGAGGGTATTTAAAAAATAAATAGCATCAGTAGTGGCCGGTAAAGCTTATTCTCATATTTAAGGTTTAATATTTAATCGTTTATTAACCTGACACTTCTGTAATAGCATGAATATTACGACGATATATCATTGCCGGCTGATATAATGCTCATTAAAATACCCTGTCACGATAAGATATGTTGTGACAAAGGTTTATTCATCTGTGTATATTATTAACGGGTGTCCGGAATAGTACTGCATGGTTTGAGCCGGGATTAAACTGCATATTTATGAATAATATTATTCACAGGAGGGTCTGAATGGAACGCGTAATTATAAAGACGGAGATCCCTGATATAGGGACTCAAAGAAGCGGAAAGGTGAGGGATATTTATGATCTTGGGGATTATCTCTTACTTATAGTAACTGACAGGATTTCTGCTTTTGATGTAATACTGCCCAATGGTATTCCCGGCAAGGGAAGAATATTAACTAAGATATCAGAATTTTGGTTTGAAGAGATGGAAGATATCACCAATAATCATATCGTCGCTACGGAAGTAAAAGATTTCCCCCCGGAACTTCATAAATATGCTGACTTGCTTGAGGGCAGAAGCATGCTGGTTAAGAAGGCAAAACCGATGCCTGTTGAATGTATTGTTAGAGGATATCTTTCAGGTTCCGGATGGAAGGAGTACCAGGAGAATGGAACTGTATGCGGCATAACACTCAAGGAGGGGCTTCTGGAGTCCGTAAAGCTCGATGAGCCGATCTTTACTCCAAGCACAAAGGCAGAAGAAGGACATGATATGAATATATCTTTTGATAAGATGAGGGTTATTGTCGGCAATGATATGGCGGAAAGACTGAGGGATATAAGTATCAGGATATTTTTGAAGGCCGGGAAGATCGCGGAAGAGAAAGGGATAATAATTGCTGATACAAAATTAGAATTTGGTATCCACGATGGCAGCCTCATATTGATTGACGAGCTCCTGACACCTGACTCATCCCGTTTCTGGTCTATGCGGGATTATCTTCCGGGCAGGGGACAGGACAGCTATGACAAGCAGATCGTGCGGGATTATCTCCTTACCCTGGAGTGGGACAAGACTTATCCCGGCCCGGTACTGCCTGATCATGTAGTCGAAAAGGCGGCAAAGAGATACAGTGAAATATATGGTATTTTGACCGGTTGATCATTAAAAAGCATTTGGCCGCAGATATACACGGATAAATATAGATAAAACTAAAACTTATCTCTATTCCAAACTTCACCTGTGAGGTGAAATATGGAATGATTGTAACTCATTAAAAATCTGAGTAAATCATCGGTTAACTGCCGTATTTAGGTTAATGAAGGAGTCTGGATGGTGCATTACTACCAGAAAAGTACTGAAGAAGTAATTAAAGATCTGCGTACTTCTGATCGCGGCATCACTTCGTCTGATGCCCGGGAGCGTCTGCTCGAATACGGTTATAACAAACTTGATGAGTTTAGGCAGAGAACTGTCTTCATGATGTTTCTTGACCAGTTCAGGGACTTCATGATAATGGTGCTGATTGCGGCGGCTGTTGTTTCAGGTCTTATCGGTGAGATAGTTGATACCCTTGCTATTGCCGTAATAGTTATCCTGAACGCTGTTTTAGGTTTCATACAGGAATACAGGGCTGAAAAAGCCATGCAGGCGTTAAAGAATATGGCTTCACCAAACGCTATAGTACGAAGGGATTCAGGACCTGTAAGTATTCCGGCTTCTGAGATTGTACCCGGTGATGTTGTACTGCTTGAGGCCGGGAAGATTGTGCCCGCTGATATGAGGCTTATGGAATCAGCACAACTCAGGATAGAAGAGGCGGCTCTTACAGGGGAATCCGTCCCTGTTTATAAGGATATTGATATCCTGCAGGATGAATCTCCTCTGGGAGACAGGAAGAATATGGCCTTCAAGGGTACTATTGTCTCATACGGAAGGGGTGCCGGTATTGTTGTTAATACAGGGATGAAGACCGAACTTGGAAAGATCGCCGCCCTGCTCCAGAAGGAAGAGGAGGTGAAGACCCCTCTTCAGAAGAGGCTCGCAAATTTCGGTCAGCGGCTCGCGATTGCCGTTCTCGCGATATGCGCTATTGTCTTTATAACAGGACTTATTAGAGGCGAGGCTCCCCTGTTGATGTTTCTTACCGCTATAAGTCTTGCGGTTGCCGCAATACCTGAGGCGCTTCCCGCTGTTGTAACAATATCTCTTGCGCTTGGCGCAAAGAAGATGGTCGGGCAGAATTCTCTTATAAGAAAACTTCCTGCAGTTGAAACACTCGGTTCCGTTACGTATATATGTTCTGACAAGACGGGTACTCTGACCTTGAACAGGATGACTCTTGAAGAAATATATGTGGATGGAGAATTAATTCAGGGTGAAGAGAAACTCTTAAACCTCAATTCAAATCATTCAACCCTGATGACCGCCATGGCCCTCAGTAATGACGCGTCAACAGGGAATGAAGGAAAGATTATCGGTGACCCGACCGAGATAGCGCTTTTTGAGGCTGCGGACAGAGCGGGTTACAACAAGATGGAGCTTGAGAAGGAATTTCCAAGGTCTGAAGAAATTCCATTTGATTCAGATAGAAAGTGTATGACCACTTTTCATCAAATGTCACCCTCCCATCCTCTTGTACAGAGGGGTATTTGGAAATTTGTTTCATTTACAAAGGGCGCTCCTGAATCAATCCTCGATAAGTCCGGCAGTATTCTTTCAGATGGCGCGAATATAAAAGAGATGAATGAATCGACATATGAAGAGATAAAGTCGGCAAACATGAGAATGGCAAATGACGGTTTAAGGACGATCGCTGTTGCCATGAGACTTTGGGAGAAACTTCCGGACGAGATGACACCTGATGCTGTCGAGAATGATCTGATTATGCTCGGTATCACCGGTCTTCTGGATCCGCCCCGGGATGAGGCAAAGGAGGCTGTCAGTCTCTGCAGGTCAGCTGGAATAAAACCGGTTATGATAACGGGTGATCATCCGCTCACGGCAAGGAATATCGCAAGAAGGCTCGGAATAATTCATGATGGTGGTGAAGTAATGACCGGACAGGAGCTTGAGAAGCTTTCTCTCGATGAGTTTGAGGATAGGGTAGAAAAAATATCCGTATACGCGAGGGTTGCTCCGGAGCAGAAGATAAAGATAGTCAAGGCGCTTCAGGATAAAGGTGAATTCGTCGCGATGACAGGAGACGGGGTAAATGATGCCCCTGCGCTGAAGAGGGCCGATATAGGTATTGCAATGGGTATTACCGGGACTGATGTGGCCAAAGAGGCATCGCACATGATACTGCTTGATGACAACTTTGCCACCATTGTAAAGGCTGTTAAAGAGGGCCGGCGCATATTTGATAACATAAGAAAGTTTATTAAGTACACAATGACAAGCAATTCAGGAGAGATATGGACCATCTTTCTCGCGCCATTCCTGGGACTGCCTATACCGCTACTCCCCATACATATCTTATGGATCAACCTTGTGACAGACGGATTGCCCGGTCTTGCTTTAGCCGCGGAGCCTGCTGAGAAGGGGATAATGGAGAGACCTCCGCGTCATCCAAAGGAGAGTATATTCGCGCATGGGATGGGAGCCCATATGATCTGGGTTGGACTTCTTATGGGAGCTGTATCGATATTCACACAGGCATGGGCTATTAATACAGGACGGGAACAGGCACACTGGCAGACCATGGTGTTTACCGTTCTTTGTCTTAGCCAGATGGGACATGTGCTTGCCGTCAGGTCGGAAAGGGTATCTCTCTTCAGACTGGGTTTATTTTCGAACAAACCACTTTTATGGGCGGTCCTTTTAACATTTGGACTTCAAATGACAACCATATACATTCCGGTATTAAACCCGATCTTTAAGACCGCTCCTCTTACTGCGGGAGAACTCGCGATAGCGCTATTGCTCTCATCAGTTATCTTTTTTGTTGTTGAGATTGAGAAGTGGTGGTTCAGACGGAAAGATCTTAATGAATAGGCACAGAGGTTCAAAGATGCAAAGTGGCAAAGTAATTAATACTAACTCTGAGCCTTTGTCCTTTTGTGACTTGAACTTTGTGCCTTTGAAACTTTGTACCTGTTACTTTTAATTATGTAAGTCTGTGTAAGTCAGTGGCAAAGAAAGGTATGTAATGCATATTGATGTTCTCTTCCCGATAAATGCCGGCTCATTTACATATTCAGTTCCTGAAGAACTGATACCGCAGGTAAAGACAGGCTCTCGTGTTCTGGCGCCCTTTAAACGTGCTGAGAAGGTCGGGATCATTACGCGTATTTATAAGAAAGAAAAGA
>CAXMSH010000118.1:0-4749 GCA_964195875.1 Thermodesulfovibrionia bacterium | reverse complement strand
AGAGCGGTTCAGATTCCACACCACGACGACGGAAAGTAATAATCCCAGCGTATCGCCCCTTGCTTATCGGAGTTATTAATTCGAGTTCAGGTCTTGTTTTAATTATATCAATAAGATATTCGCTCCGTTTCAGGATCTCTTTTTCAACACAAACCATCCCTGATTCAAGGAGAAGCGACAAGCTTGCGTTCAGGGCATAAATGCCCAGCATATTTGGGCTTCCGCATTCAAATCGACGCGCGTTTTTTGCGGTGCTCCAGTTTTTGATATCAAAATTGCCGGCGTCTTCAACCATGTGCCAGCCGTACTGATTGAGATGTAAACGGTCTCTTGCGTCAGGGTTCGAGTAAAAGACCGCAAGCCCTTCCGGTCCCAGCATCCATTTGTGCCCGTCTGCCATGACAAAGTCAGCCTGAATCTGCTGAACATCAAACCTCATTGCACCCAGACTCTGAATAGCGTCAACGCAAAAAAGAATGCCGCGTGATTTACAAAACTCCCCGATTATATCCAGATTCATCTGTAACCCTGTGGAATACTGCACCGAACTGATTGTAATTAAACGGGTTTTATTGTCAACAAGTGAAAACAAGGCGTCTTCAGGACTTTTTGAATTATTTAAATCTGCCTCACGAAATTCCACCCCTTTTTGCGCAAGAGATTCCCAGACAATACGGTTTGAAGGGAACTCCTGGCTGCTGCTTACAATATTGTCCCCATTTTTCCATTCAAGTCCATACGCAACTACGGAAAGAGCTTCAGAGGTGTTCTTAAGGAATGCGATATCATCTTCTGAAAGCGCGTTTATCAGTTTCCGGGTACGCCTTCTCAATTGTGATTCAATCCCGAGCCACATGGTATACTTAAGAGAACCTGACAGCATATTTTCTTCTGCAAAGTTCTGTACCGCCTTTGCAGTCCTGCAGGGCCAGGGAGACACGCCTGCGTGATTGAGATATATTATCTCTTTTCGGAGATTGAATTCATTAGCTATCAATTTATCCATTTCACCTTCAGGTAACTTATTATAAGGAATACCGGCAGTTGAGGTCTTGTTTAGTAAATAAGTTTTTTTGCCATGATTATCGGATGTTGCATGGACTTTAATGGTTGAAGCTGTTAGACAGGACTTATATTGACACCTATCTTTTATATGT
Source organism: Thermodesulfovibrionia bacterium (assembly GCA_964195875.1). Classification (GTDB taxonomy): domain Bacteria; phylum Nitrospirota; class Thermodesulfovibrionia; order UBA6902; family UBA6902; genus CAXMSH01. The sequence continues at coordinate 3,592 of CAXMSH010000118.1, read as the reverse complement.
GATAGTCTTAAAATACATCATACTTTATACATCGTTACAGGGAAAAAGCAATGACAGATAAATCTGCCATAACTACAACTGCGCAAAAATTCCTTGCAAAGGGACAGATCGATATGGCTATCGCCGAGATGAAGAAGCTGATCGGAGACGGCACTGACGGTAATTTACACAATCTTATAGGTGACTTATATTTCAGGAAGAACGCAACACAGGAGGCCATAGAGTATTTTGCCAAGGCGGCTGATATATTCAGAAAAGACGGTTTTAACCTTAAGGCGATAGCTCTTTATAAGAAAATTCTCAATATATCATCCACTGAAGTATACGCCTTGATCGCACTGGCAGAGCTAAACGAAGAGAAGGGTTTGATCGGCAACGCTATTGAGAATTATTTTACCGTAGCAGATATACACATAAAAAATAAATCGACAGAAAAGGCCTTTGATATATACCAGAAGGTCATTAAACTTTCCCCTGAAAATATTAACCTGAAACACAGGATCGCCGGACTTTATGAGAAACTGGGACTCAGCGGTGAGACTGTTAAACTGTATATTGAGATTGCCTCTGATTATTCTGAAAAAGGGGAGACTGAAAAGGCAAAAGGGTTTTATCAAAAGATAATAGGGATTGATTCAAAGAACCTTGCTTCTTTAATAGGGTTAAGCCGTGTTGCGGAGCAAGAGAATGATATCGGGCAGGCGGTAGAATTCATAGAGAAGGCCCTCTCTTTCTCACCTGACGATAAAGAACTGCTCCTGCAGCGCACTCAACTGGCTCTTATCTCAGGTGATACTGATGAGGCCAAGGGCATGCTATCCAGGATATTAGGGGTTGACCCTTCCAATGCTTCGGCCAAGAAGCTCCTCGGAGATATATATATTAAGGAGAACGCACTTGATAAGGCATGGGAAGTGCTCATGCCGTATGTAGATGATGCCATTATGTCGGGTAACTGGGACGATGCCCTTGAATTTCTGGACACTTTCAAGGAGCTGGATCCCGTGGCTGTAAGGATTCGTTTAGCAAGTATAAGTAAGAGCAGGGGTAATACCGTTGAGGCGGTAAAAGAGTTAAAAGAACTGGCAGGACTGTATGAGGATAGAGAACAGCATAATAGCGCTCTCCAATCTTACAGGGACATCCTGGGGTTTGAACCCGGTGACGTAGAGGTTAAGGCCAGAGTTAAGGAACTTGAAAAACAGCTCGGTATTTCGAGCGCGCCCGGACCTGATAAAAATATCGTGATTGATATAGCATCCATTGAAACCGGGGAGGATGAGACTGATGTAGAGATGGTCATGACTCCTCCCGCGCCCGGACCTGATAAAAATATCGTGATTGATATAGCATCCATTGAAACCGGGGAGGATGAGGCTGATGTAGAGATGGTCATGACTCCTCCCGCGCTTGAGGCGGACGAAACCGTCCCGAGCGAAGTTGTGGCCATGTCTTCCGAGGAGTTTGACGAGAAGAAGACAGAAGCTGATTTTTATAGCCAGTATGGGTTTAAGGATCAGGCCTTTAAACTTTACGAAAGACTTCTCGCGGCATCTCCCGGCAACAGGGAGATTGAAGAAAAACTCAAGGCCATCAGCTCTATAGAAGAACCTGCAGCAGCAGTTGCGCCGGTAGAGGAAGAAACTCATGATGATGCCAATATGCTTACGGATAATGACGTAAAGGATATTTTCAAGGAGTTTCAGAAAGGACTGGAGAAAGAGGTTGGGGAGAAAGATTCAGAGACACATTACAACCTGGGGATAGCCTACAAGGAGATGGGGCTTATCGAAGACGCGATCAAGGAACTGGAGATCTCCGCCAAGGACCCGAAGAAGCATCTTCTCTCTATTGGAGTGATAGCCTTATGTTACATGTCACAAGGGCTTTACCCGGCTGCTATAAGAGAGTATAAGAGAGCGATAGAGTCGATATCTTCTGATAATGACAGTTATCTCGGTCTTAATTATGACCTTGCCGATGCTTATTCAAAAAACAAGGATTACAGGAATGCCCTTAAAATACTTATTGAGATACATGAAATGTCCCCTGATTTTAGAAATGTTAAGCAGAAGATGGAGAAGATTAAGGGTATAATATCCGGGGATAATGGTAATCAGAAGAAAGACAGGGTATCATATATTTAGTCAGTATATAGTTAAGAAAGGGCAGTAACTGTCTGTGAATGAGCTTAAAAAGGCAGCAGGTCATTGCCAGATAATAAGTGAGCGCTTATGGACTATCTTGATTTTTTCAAACTGAAAGAACAGCCTTTTTCAAGTACAGTTGACGACAAGTTCTACTATGGCAGCAAACAGCATGCTGAGGCGCTTGTGCGTCTTAAATATGCTATTGATACAATGAAGGGGCTTGCCGTAGTGATCGGCGATATAGGCACCGGCAAGACAACACTTGCTCGAAAGATGCTTAATGAGCTGGATGAGAACAAGTATGAGGCTGCTCTTCTGGTTGTGCTTCATTCTTCGGTTACCACCGACTGGCTCATGAAGAAGATCGCCTTACAGATAGGGGTTGTAAGCCCCGGGGACTCAAAGGTTGATCTGCTTGGACAGATTTACAGACAGCTGCTGGAACTGCATAAGAAGGGCCTGAAGACCGTTGTCATTATCGATGAGATGCAGATGCTCAAATCAAAGGAGATTATGGAGGAGTTCCGCGGGCTTCTTAATATGGAAGTTGCCGAGGGCAAGCTTATAACGTTTGTATTTTTCGGACTGTCAGAAATGGAAGATATCCTGGCGCTTGATGAGCCTTTAAAACAGAGGATAGCTCTCAAGTGCAGGCTGGCGCCGCTGGAGGGGAATAATACCCGGGAGTACATTAATCACCGGATCAGGGTGGCTGGTGCTGAAAGAGGGATATTCACTGCTGAGGCGATAAATAAAATTCACGCATACGCTAAGGGTGTTCCCCGGGTTATTAATACCGTATGCGACAACGCCCTTCTTGAAGGCTTTCTCATGAAGAATGAGAGTATAGAAGAGGATATAATAGATTCCGTCGCGATCACCCTTGGACTTACGAATGAAGAGGATGTTGGTTGAGGTTCCGGGCTTCTTCCGGCAGTTTAAAATCCATATCTCCCGGGTCCGGGTTTAGAAAGAGTTTTTCAATTTTTATCGAAAAGCTCAAATCTTCCATATCTATTTTTATTAATGATGGGAACCAGCGGTCTCCTTTCATCTTTGGCTTGCTGTAAGTTATTTTTGCTGACCCGTCACGTATCTTGATAACCTGACTTAGCGGAAAGAGAGATCTGTTATCCAGGTGTATCTCCATACCCTCTTTTCTTATGATATACTCCGAACCTCTCCTACGCATAGACGCGTCCATTATGCCATCCCACCAGAATACAGCATGGTAGAATTCCCTGCCGACATGCTTTAACCAGGCTCTCTCTTTTCCGGAAACAACATGCACCTCATTGTTCCTTATAACGATATCATCCATCAGCATGCCGAACTTGTAAATCCGCATATGAACAAGGCCTGGTTTTTTAACAAGCACGGACGCGTTTATAGAGGAGTAATATTTGTTCTTCTTCTTTATCGTTACGTCCACAACGGCCTTG
>CAXMSH010000117.1:0-4792 GCA_964195875.1 Thermodesulfovibrionia bacterium | reverse complement strand
TCTCCTTTGTTGCTTTGAGCTTTCAACTATAAACTACGAACTATTTACCTTTACCCCTAAGCTCTTTGCGCTTTGCGCTATGTCCTACGCGCTTCATCTCACCGTGACCTTCCAGAAATGATACTATTCTATTAACGTTCTGAAGGTTCTTGCCAAAATCAACTATAGTGGACCTGGCGGCAGGCCTGCTTGAAACCCTTATTCTTGAACTTCCCTCTCCTGATGCACTTATCTCAAACGATATTGTATCACCCCATGTCCTCCAGTTAAGGCCTGCCTTGGCAATGATCCTCCCCCCTGAACGATTCTTCTCTATGACACGGCTTCTGCTGATCAAATCCAGAGATCTGATACATAGATCAAACGACTCATCAAATGACCTTGTTATTTCGATCTCACGCACATGATGAACCCCGGTTGATCCATCAGAACCATCACCAGCTATCTTTTTCACAGACATTTCATGCAGGGGACCCATAATAAAAAAAAGCACCGCGCCTACTATTAAACCGGTAAAAAGACCTCCTGCAATCCCGATCCACAATCCATAAAACAGCACAAAGAATATTCCAGCTAATATACCGGCAAGTATCCCGGCGGCAATTGCTATTTTAATACTTCTGCGCATTATTACTCCCTGATTTAATTATTCATCCAGCATTGTTCAATTAATATATTAGTTCTTTTAATATTTAATTGCTAAAAAAGTAAAGCAAACGACTCGCGATGGTTTCAAGGATTTCATGGAGAAGGTTAAAGAGCTGTTTCATATAAACAGGAAAATATATATAATAAATTCAAAGGGCGGTTTCTCCTCAAACAACGAGAACGTTTCAAGTCATAAATATAATACTGAACAAATATAACAGGGGGTTAAATGTCATCAATGAATATCTGCGCGATCTGTGCCTGGAGGGCTGATTGCCAGAAGAAGTTCTCTATGAGCGGAAAGAACATTAATTGTCCCGATTTTTCAAAGGATTTATCAATTCCCGTGGAGAAAGAAGACAGTGAAACTGACCTACCGGAAAAAAAGAAGAAATAGGAGTCGAGTGGTCAAGTGATCGAGTGGTCAGGGATTCAAGTGAAATACTTTATAACTACTAAGACTTCAGGATATAGCAGGTGAGGCAGGTAGGATTAATAAGGTTTTTATCAAATCTTCAATAAATTTACTCTAGAACCCTGGAACCCTTGACTCCTTGAACCCTATTTTTCTTATTATCATTCCTGCCGGGAGGGCTCCTCTTCATAGTCCACGGAAACTTCGTCCATCTCAGCAGGATTTACTGCAGCCTCTACATCTTCCTCAGAAAGAGAGACTTCAGTCCCTTCCATCTCTTGAAATTCCTTAAGTGTTGGCAATTCTGACAAGTCTTTCAGACCAAAAGTTTGAAGGAATTCCCTTGTTGTACCGTACAAAAGCGGCCTGCCCGGGACCTCTTTTCTGCCAAGAATCTTTATCTGCCTTCTTTCAAGGAGGGTCCTTACAACACCATCCGAATTGACACCCCTTATGGCTTCAATCTCGGATTTAATTATAGGCTGTTTATAAGCGATAATGGCAAGTGTCTCAAGTGACGGCTGTGATAGCCTTGTAGGAACAGAAGTGGCAAGTAGTTTCTTAATCCACGGGGCACAGTCAGGATTAGTAACCATCTGTACGCCGCCCGCGACTTCGACCAGTACGAGGCCGGAATTCTTCAGCGCGTACTCACTGACAAGCTCTTTTACAAGCCTTTCAACTTCCTGCTTATCCAGCTCCAGAATCTCCTTTAATGTATCAAGTGACACCGGTTCCCCGGAAATAAAGAGTACAGACTCGATGATAGATCTGGATTCATCTTCTTTCATATTGGCTGGATTGCGGAACTATGAGGCCTTCAGGTATATACCCAAAGGGTGTTCTTTAAGGACTTCCGACTTCTCTCCATTATTTAACAGCTCAAACATATTCTCAAGTGATTTTTGCTGAAATTCATATATATCCACAACAGGTATCTCATAAGGGAGTCTTTTATGAATAAAATTTGAAAGGGGGCGGTAGTTTGGGAACCTGGACAGGAAAAGAACTCCTTTAAATATCCTTCTGTTAGTCTTAAAAGAGAAGAATACGCTCTCAAGCATATTTTCCAGGAAAAGATCATTCTTTTTTTGCATTAACTTGTCCAGCCTCTTAAGTGTTCTTCTATGTTTCCTGTCAACAAGACTGTCCGCCTTAACCTCGAGCAATGAATGGATAAAAGGCATACCGGAGCCCTTAAGATTATGGACATATGTATCGGCACATAGGTGTGTCAGATATCCATATGCAAATGATTTTTCCCGGTCTGACCCGGCAACCTCAAGCAGCCTCCATGCTATTTCCCAGCTATGTGAACTCTTATCAATGCCCTGAAACCTTCTTCCAAAGATTATATCCGCGCTCAGGTTCCCGTACAAAAAATCACTTTTGTATTTTTTCAGGATTCCGTAAATACCGGCGGGTATGATAGAAGCTCCCAATTCTAACACCTGGTTGCCCAGATATACGTGTGTAAGGGGGCCCCATGCCTCTGCAAAAGATGGTATTAAAAGTATAGACAGGAAAAAAATAATAATTAGCATATGATATGCTATTTTATCTAATTTCACAGACAAAAAGCTACAAAAAAAGCCGTCAAGGTGTTTTTCAGGATCAATTTTTATGCACTGCAATACAGTCAAATCACTGTTATTGACTTGATATTAGCCAGATTTTACAATACTTACAGTATCTTACAAATATAATTATGCTGAAATTAAAGGATTTGCCAGAGAAATTAAGGAGATTAAGGATAAGTCTGACTCTTAAGTTTTTAGCAAGTACAGTTATTGTGTTAGCACTGACAATGGTGATCTCTTTTTATTTTTTAACAAAAAAACATGAGGCCCTGATATTCAAACAACTGCATAACCAGGCCAGGTCATTATTTAAACAGATTATCCTTACGGAGAAATGGATTTTTGACCACAAAGGCGTCTACGTGTTGCCTCAATCAGAAATTAATCGTCCCTCTCTTATAGAAAAAGAGCCCAAAACTGTTGAGGATAATAAATATATTGACCATAATCCCGCCATCATAATAAAGGGGCTTTCAGAATACGCTGAAAAAGAGGGGCTCTACTGGTTCCGTACAACAAGCCTGAAGCTCAAAAACCCGGAGAACAAACCTGATGACTTCGAAAGGGCAGCGCTGATATCATTTGAAAGAGGACTGATAAAAGAGAGCACTAAGACTGAAAAAATAGGAAAGAACTATTTTTTCAGATATATTGCACCATTATATATTGAGCAATCCTGTCTTGAATGTCATGTCAGTCAGGGTTATAAGAAAGGGGACGTAAGGGGGGGCCTGAGCATAGGATTACCGATGGATTCCTCTTTCACAATGATAAAGAATGAAGAAAGAGTTTTGATGGTTACCCTTATCACTGCAATAATCACATTAATGCTGATTCTTTACTTAATGATGAAGAAACTTGTGCTCAGTCCTATCAGAAAGCTGACTTCTTACGTGAAGGGCTTTTCAATTGAAAGTAAAACCGACATACCTTTAATCAGGACCGGGGATGAACTGGAGGATTTAAGCAGGTCTTTTGTCATTATGTCCAAATCCCTGATTGAGTATCATACACATCTTGAGGATATGGTGCATGCCGCCACAAAAGACCTCGAAAATACCAATGAAAGACTGATAGCCATGAATGAGAGAAAATCGGATTTTGTAGCAAAGGTCTCCCATGAACTCAGAACGCCGCTGACCTCAATAAAAGGCGCCATGGACTATCTGTCCGCGAAGTTTTCAATGCATTCAGATACCAATTATGATACAAAAGAACTCATCACATTTTTTAATGTAATCAAGAATAACTCCGAGAGGCTTGTTAGAATGGTTAATGATACACTCGACCTCGAACGTATCGAGTTGGGTGCATTTGACATTCACTTCAGTAATTTTGATATACTTAATGTAATAAAAGATGTTATTACAGGCTTTCAGTCGATAACAAGCAAAAATAAGATCACTTTCGGTTTAATTTCAGACACCGGAACGGAGATATTAGCTGATGAGGACAGGATAAGACAGGTTATGATAAATCTCATCTCAAACGCTATTAAAGTTAGTCCCCATGAATCAGAGATACAGATCACTATTTCAGGTTCAGTCCATGAGCTGACCGTCTCTGTCAAAGACCAGGGAAATGGAATACCTGCCGAAGATCATGAAAAGGTTTTTGATAAATTCTATACCAGAGGCACAAAGAATGGTTCAGGGCTTGGACTTGCTATATGTAGGGGTATAATAGAAGCGCACAATGGTGAAATAAGAGTTTCAGGCAAGGATAACGGGAGCGGCTGCACCTTGACATTCACACTCCCAAGAGCAGGAAAGGATATCTGATGGGAAGCAGGTTACTTGTCGTTGATGATGATAACGACATACTAAAGGTCCTCAAGGCAAACCTTGAACTGCACGGTTACAGCGTGGATACCGCGGAGAACTGGAACGATGCAAAGAAGATACTCTCAAAATCACAGCCTGACCTGGTAATTCTTGATATTATGCTTCCTGATGCTGACGGAATAGAGATATGCAAGTCCATGCGGGAAGATTCCCCCGAGATTCCCATAATCTTACTCACCGCGAAGGACAAGATATCTGACAAGGTTTTCGGACTGGAGAGCGGCGCTGATGACTATATCGTTAAACCCTTTGAGACCCTTGAACTCATTGCAAGGATAAACGCCTGCCTTCGCAGAGTTCATTCA
>CAXMSH010000116.1:459-4829 GCA_964195875.1 Thermodesulfovibrionia bacterium | reverse complement strand
AAGGACGGCCTTGATATAGATGAGATTATAGGGCATCTATCTGACAGCAATCTTACAATGCGTAAGAGCTCCGCAAAACTGCTCAAGCTGGTCGGTGACAGGATGGCCATTGAGCCTCTTGGTACAGCATTGAAAGACAGTGATGTGAAGGTGAGGTTAGCGGTTATTGAAGCCATCGTAGCCATTGACGGGGAGGAGGCTTTTAAATATCTGCTTCTTGCAATTACAGATGAGATTGCCGATATAAGAAGAATTGCAGCTCTTGCCCTGGGTAAATATCCAACAATGAAGAGTATAGACACTTTAATTCTTCTGCTTCATGACCCCGACAGCTGGGTAAGGGCTTTTGCGGTTAAGAGCCTTGGGATTATTAAAGACCGTGTAGCGGTTAATCACCTTATTAATGTTTTAATAGATGACTCAGGTATTGTCAGGACTTCTGCGATTGAGGCTCTTGGCAATTTCAGGGAAGACCGTGTCAAAAATGTACTGCTTAAGCTTCTGTCTGATAAAGACGCGGAAATACGGAGTACGGCTATTGAGGCCCTCTCTCTCTTTAAAGGAGTTGCTGGTAATATCATACCTGTTTTGAAGGACCCGAACTGGGCAGTCAGAAAAAAGGGAGTTGAAGTTCTTGGAAGATCATTCATAAAAGAGAGTTACTCCTATCTTAAGGAAATAGCTGATCTTGATAAAGACATTGAGGTGAGGAAGGCAGCATTGAGGTGCCTGAGTGTTTGAAGAGGAACTGGTCCGACTCCCCACAGATATTTTTCGTCTTCTAAGAGACTATATCAGTAATTACTGCGGAATCTATTTTGATGATAATTCAGTCCCTATTGTTGAAAGAAGACTGAACAGGCGATTGAGTCTGCACCGTTTAAAGAACTTCAGAGAATATTACCGTCTCCTCCTGTATGACAAGAAGCGTGATGAAGAGCTTCAGGAGATTATCGATATCCTGACTGTCAACGAGACCTATTTCTTCAGGGGAGACTCTCAACTGACTGCCTTTAAAGAAGAGGTTCTTCCTGAAATTAAGAAGAAAAACAGCGCGAAAAAACGGATTAATATATGGTCCGCGCCTTGCTCTACCGGAGAGGAGCCTTACACTCTCGCAATGCTTATTCTTGAAGATGGGGGGTTTAACGGCTGGAATATCAATATTCTCGGCAGTGATATCAGTAAACGTGTTCTCATGTCGGCAAGAAACGGTATATATAGAAGCACATCATTCAGAACAACTAATAAATACTATATCAATAAGTATTTTGAAAAGCAGACAGACGGCAGCTTCCAGATATCAGACAAGGTCAAAGATCTCGTAAATTTTAACCTTCTGAATCTCGTCGATTCATACAAGACCGCGCTTGTGGGTACAATGGATATAGTTTTCTGCCGTAATTTATTGATATATTTTGGACAGGAAGCGAGGGAGAAGGTTGCCGCGAACATTTACAATGTTCTTGTGAACGGAGGGCATCTGATTCTGGGACCTTCCGAATCTTTGATGAGTATAACAACCCGTTATAAGTTAGTAAATTTACAGAATGATATTGTTTATCAGAAACCCGAATTTATTCATGAGAAAGAGTTGCCGGCAGGAGATAGTTCTTATAAATGTAAGTAATACAACTAAATTATGAAGAGTAAAAAGATCACACCTATGAAAATAATTATTGTCGACGATTCCGCTTTCAGTCGTCAAACCATAAAGACGATACTGGAGAAATCCCCGGATATTGATGTCGTCGGAGTAGCTTATGACGGTCAGGACGCGATTAAAAAGATACTCAGATTAAAACCTGATGCCCTTACCCTTGATCTTGAGATGCCAACTATGGACGGTTATACACTGCTGAGATGGTTAATGGAAGAACATCCACTGCCCGTTATTGTAATCAGTTCTCATAAACACGAGGCTACAGTATTCAAGGCTATGGAACTTGGCGCTGTGGACTTTGTTGTTAAACCGACCAGCAGGGCTTCTCATATTCTTGAGACTATTGAAGAAGATCTTTTAAATAAATTGAAATCTCTGACCCTCTTAAGGATGGATAAGATCAAGAAGAACATTGCGCTGCTTGATCGAAGGGATAAAATACACAAAGTAGGCCCCTCAATTCCGGATAAGATAGAGATCATAGCGATCGGGGCTTCAACAGGGGGTCCGACAGCTATACAGAGCATTTTATCCATCCTGCCTTCTGATTTTCCCTGTCCTATAGTTATCAGTCAACATATGCCGGGAGGCTTTACGAAGCAGTTTGCCGAAAGACTGAACAGGATTTGCCGCCTGAATGTGTCAGAATCAGTGGACTATGAATCCGTTGAAAGGGGAAAGATACTTATTTGTCCCGGTGATTATCATATGTATTTCATAAAGATCGGAGGTAAGGTAATTGTTCGTCTCAGAAAGCCTTCTTCAAAAGATAAATACACACCCTCTATTGACGTTATGATGAGCAGCGTCGCACAGGTTTTTGGGGATAGTGTTTTGGGGGTAATCCTGACGGGGATGGGCAATGACGGCACCTCGGGTATGGCTGAGATAAAGAGGAGAGGCGGTTTCACGATAGCTGAATCTGAAGAGAGTTCTATAGTATTCGGTATGTCAAGGGAGGTTATAGAATCGGGTTCAGCGGATAGTATTCTGCCTCTGGAAGATATACCATATGAGATCATGAGGTCTCTTAATGTATAGGGAAGAGTTTGCGATATCTAATCGCATAAGGGTTCCAGGATTCCCCCCCTGCTTTCTTACGAAAGCAAGAAGGGGGGCTTAAGGGTTCTCCCGACAGATATGGATCCACGTTGGCGGAAAGGATTCAAGTGGAAAGACTTTATAACAGATAATAAATCAAAAAACCTGATTTAATAATATATCCTTGATCTTTAATTTGTTCACTCGAACCCTTGAACACTTGAATCCTCGACCCCTTTCTTATGAGTTCTTTCAGACTTTAACTGACCGCATGCCGCCGAAATGTCCGACCCTTTGCTTTTCCTTATAATAGTCTTGACCCCCGAGTCTTCAAGAACCTTCAGGAACCTTAAAGTTTTTTCATCAGGAGTTCTTCTTAAATTATTCGGTTTTCGTCCTTTCAAAATAACCTCGTTATAAGGTATCAGGTTGATCTTACATTTAAGGCCTCTCAGCAGTTTAGGTAGTTTTATGGCATCGTCCTCTGAGTCATTTATTCCGTCCAGTAAGATATATTCAAAGGTTATGCTCCTTCCGGGGGTGAGGGGAAATTCCCTGCATTGTGATATAAGATCTTTTAAAGGGTACTTCCTGTTAATAGGCATTATCATGCTTCTTATCCTGTCTGTTGCGGCATTGAGCGAAATGGCAAGGTTGACATTCGGCCCCTTTTTGGCAAGAAGCTTGATACCTGGGATTACGCCGGCGGTTGAAAGGGTGATCCTTCTTTTTGATATACCGATATTGCCATTAATAGTATGCAGGGCGCTTATCACCTCATCAGCGTTCTCCAATGGTTCGCCCATCCCCATAAGCACGATATTCGTAACCTTTCGTCGGTCTTTCTCGGGTTTGTTCCGGTCTTCATTCACTATAAGTCTCATAACGCTTAATATCTGGTCGGTTATCTCATAGGCCTTCAAGTTCCTCTTAAAACCCTGCATCCCTGTGTTGCAGAACCTGCATCCCATTGCGCACCCGACCTGAGAAGATATACAAAGAGTGAGGCGGTCATTGTCAGGGATAGAAACGCACTCAATCGATTCGCCGTCCTCAAGTCCGAAAAGGAACTTCTGTGAACCGTCCTTTGAGGACTGTTTTTTCAGAAGTTTAAGACCGCTGATGTATGCTATATCATTCAGCTCCTCCCGTAATGCATTTGAAAGATTGCTCATATCGTCAATGGAGGAAGCGAGGTTTTTGTATATCCATTTGATGATCTGTCCTGCCCTGTAAGGCTTCTGACCCAGTTTTTCCATTAACCGGGTAATTTCCTCATCTGAAAGCGCCTTGAGATTTATTTTTGTTTTCATTTATTCTCCTGCAATACTTATTTTACAATGTTCAGTTGTTTTATATAAAAGACTTAATAAAATCTCCCCTATCCCCTCTTTGTCAAAGAGGGGTGTTCATCCCTACTTTTTAAAAGGGGGAACGAGGGGGATTACTAATTATTGCTTTCTTATAGTTGTTTTGCCAGGTTAATATTAATCACTAATTTTAAACTATGAGTTTTTTGCTGGAGCATTTATTTTCTGTCTTTGTACTTTTGTTTCTGATTTACCTGTTCCTTGATAAATCCCTGCTGTAGGGTTTACTCATAACTCCCCCTTTGGAAAAAGGGGGGGGGAAAGAGGGATTTTCAAATCTCCCTTTTTAAAAGCCG
>CAXMSH010000116.1:0-449 GCA_964195875.1 Thermodesulfovibrionia bacterium | reverse complement strand
GCTGTCTTTAGGAGACTATTTTTCATCTTTTTCGTCAAGATTTCCTTTTTGAGGCAACGATACTCTTTCGTTTCGATTATTTATGAGGCAATTCGTATCCTTGATTATTAACTGTTTTATTAATTAAGCTAAAAAGACTTACTACATAAGCAAAAGGAGAAATAAATTCATGGAATGTAAGATGGAAAATGACAATCCCTACTGTAACTGCACATATGATCCTTGCAGTAAAAAGAATAAATGTTGTGACTGCCTCCATTATCACAGAGAGAACGACGAACTTCCGGCATGTTTTTTCTCTGCTAATCAGGAAAAAACCTATGACCGTTCAGTAAATAACTTCATAAAGAATCGTAAGAAATAAGTCGGCGGTATAAACCGTATGGTTCATAACGGTAGTGTAGAAAAGTGTGTGGACGCGTCCTGAAGTGAAGTGGCTCTTAGATCAT
>CAXMSH010000115.1:0-4880 GCA_964195875.1 Thermodesulfovibrionia bacterium | reverse complement strand
CCGGCCCTGGTCGCTCGCCTCGGGGCGAAGCAACGGGCCTTCGGCGCCGCCAGAGGCGGGTAAACTTGTCCGGAATCGTTCCTGTAATTATTTCGTATAAATCCATTATTATTGGATTGGTTTGTTAGATTAGGCCTAACTTCTCATGCATAATACCTTGTTATTAAAAATGATTTCGGACAAGCCGGAATGACATTATTGTCCTGTTGATTCCATCTTATTCCCCACACTATTTCCTGATATGCAATAAATAAGTTATATTAAAAAATGTCTAAAGAGCATGCCCACAATTATATGCAGAATAATATAGTAATCAAAGGAACAAGGGTTCATAATCTCAAAAACCTCGACATTAAGATACCGCGTGACAGGATAACGGTGATAACCGGCCCTTCAGGTTCGGGTAAATCATCCCTTGCGTTTGACACGATTTATGCCGAAGGACAGAGACGATATGTTGAGAGTCTCTCCGCATACGCCAGGCAGTTTCTTGACCAGATTCAGAAGCCGGACGTGGATTACATCGAAGGACTTTCTCCCTCAATCGCAATTGAACAGAAATCAACTGCAAAGAGCCTGAGGTCTACACTCGGCACGATAACGGAAATATATGATTTCCTGAGGGTACTCTATACAAGGATCGGAAATCTTTCATGTTATAAATGCGGAAGCGCGGTTGCAACACAGGGGATACAGCATATTACAGACCTGGTTACCGCCCTTCCACCCGGCACCAGACTGCAGATACTCTCACCTATCGTTATGGGCAGGAAGGGAGAGTACAGGAAGGAACTGCAGGAAGCGAGAAATATGGGTTTCATCAGGGCAAGGATAGACGGTAAGATCGTAGACATAACAAAAGAGATAAAACTGAACAAACACAAAAGACATGACATAGATATCATTATTGACAGACTGCTTATCAAACAGGGGATAGAGAAGCATATCTTTAAGGCCATTTCACAGGCAATGACGATCAAAGAAGTAGTAATAATAAACATTATTGAGGAAGACAGGGATATGTTCTTCAGCATGAAACTCGCGTGTCCTGAATGCGGGACTAACTTCCCGGAAATAAGCCCCAGATTTTTCTCTTTTAACAGTCCTTATGGGGCATGTCCCGCCTGCAGGGGTCTTGGGCACAAAGGTACAAATAATGATGAGGAATATGATGGATCGCTGAAGATTTGTACCAAATGTCACGGATCAAGGCTTAGAAAAGAGTCCCTCGGTGTAAAAATTAACGGTATAAACATAGCCGAGCTCTCAGCAAAGTCTGTTCATGAAATCATCATCTTTTTTGAAAGTCTCAAGCTTAACGAGAAAGAGATCTTAATAGCATCCAGAATCCTGAAAGAGATCAGGGAAAGATTGAGCTTTCTGGAGCGTGTCGGGCTCGGGTACCTGACGCTCAGCAGACCGGCAATGACTCTCTCTGGCGGAGAGGCACAGAGAACAAGACTCGCGACACAGATCGGCTCCTCTCTTACGGGAGTTCTATATATATTTGATGAGCCCAGCATCGGCCTTCATCCAAGGGACTGCAGCAGACTTCTCGACAGCCTCATCAGTTTAAGAGAACAGGGAAACACCGTAATAGTCGTGGAACATGATGAGGATACCATAAGGAGGGCAGATCACATAATTGATATGGGGCCGGGTGCAGGCTTAAACGGAGGCTACATAGTGGCTGAAGGGAGCCTGAGGGACATAATTAACAGCAGTGATTCACTGACAGGCTCCTATCTTCGCGGTGCCCGTTCAATACCGGTTCCGGGAAAAAGGAGAAGATCCATAGAGCATCTGACGATATTCGGCGCAAAGGAATATAACCTGAAAAATATAGATATTGATATTCCGCTCGGAGTATTTACATGTATTACCGGAGTGTCGGGTTCCGGAAAAAGCACCCTCATTATTGAAATATTGTATAAAGCCCTTATGAAAAAATTATACTCCTCCAGTGACGTACCCGGCATTCATGACCGCATTTCAGGCATTGAGAATATCAACAAGGTGATAGATATTGATCAATCGCCGCTTGGAAGAACTCCAAGATCAAACCCGGCAACATACACCGGTGTATTCACATACATAAGAGATCTCTTATCCAGGACCACCGATTCAAGGATACGCGGCTATAAGCCCAGGAGATTCAGCTTTAACGTGCCGGGAGGGAGATGCGAGGTATGTAAAGGAGCCGGCCTTATTAAAGTCTCAATGCATTTTCTCCCTGACGTTTATGTCCCATGTGAAGCGTGTAAAGGGGCAAGATACAATACTGAGACCCTTGAGATAAAATACAAAGATAAAAACATATCTGATATCCTTAATATGACAGTATCACAGGCCCTTGATATCTTCGGGAGCATACCTTCTCTCAGTCATATACTCAAAACGCTCGACAGCGTGGGGCTTGGATATATCCAGCTCGGCCAGTCTGCAACAACATTGTCAGGAGGGGAGGCCCAGAGAGTAAAGTTGTCAAAGGAACTCAGTAAAAAGGCAACCGGCAAAACCCTCTACATTCTGGATGAGCCTACAACCGGCCTTCATTTTTTCGATATCCAGAAACTTCTTGAAGTCCTCAACAGATTTGTTGAGGGGGGTAACAGCGTCATAGTTATCGAACATAACCTTGATGTTATCAAATGCGCGGACCATATAATCGATCTTGGTCCCGGTGGAGGGGAAGAAGGCGGCAGGGTAATAGCCGCAGGGACTCCTGAAGAGGTCATATTAAACCGGGAGTCCCATACCGGCAGGTTCCTGAGAAAGAAACTCCTCCTAAAAGAGACAGTATCATGAGAAGACTGCCGCAAGTTTTAGCCCATAAGTTTCAAAGTTGTAAAAGTATTGTTACGTATATTCTCTGTGCAATCTCCTTTGTGCTCATTGCCATGTCTTTATACGGCTGCATTAAACAGGAGAGAACATACAAAGAGAGCCGTACAGCCATGTACACGACCTGCACGATAACCGTGCTGAGCCGCTCACCGGTTAAGGCAAAAGAGGCCATAGACGCGGGTTTTGCCGAGATAAAGAGACTGGAAGCACTGTTGAACTATTATTCGACTGACAGTGAAATTACCGCAATCAACAAAAATGCCGGTAAGAGCCCGGTCAAGGTGAGTAAAGAAACACTTGATATAATAGCGAAAGCGATAGCTATTGCTGGAGCTACCGGCGGGGCATTTAATCCGACTATAGGCCCTGTAGTGAAGTTGTGGGAATTTTCAAGACAGGAACCCGGACATCCCCTTCCTTCCGCACAGATAATATCAGAAACTCTGAAGCTTGTCGATTACAGAAGGATAAATATAAACGAGGCAGATTCCGAAATATTCCTGATGGATGAAGGCATGGAAATTGATCTCGGAGGGATAGCAAAGGGATACGCAGCAGACAAAGCGATCGGGACAATCAGGGCATCAGGGGTAAGATCGGCCCTTGTATCTATTGCCGGTGATATCAAAGGTACAGGATTAAAGATTGACGATAAGCCCTGGAGAGTGGGTGTCCAGGACCCCCGATCAAAAAGCGGCGAATCTCCGGGAAAAGAGAACGAAATAATTACCGCTATAACCCTCAACGATAAAGCCGTCTCCACCTCCGGAGATTACCAGAGGTTCTTTATTAAGGATGGGAAACGGTACCACCATATCATTGATCCAAGAACCGGTTATCCCACTGAATCCAGTTTGATAAGCGTATCCGTAATGGCGTCTGAAGGTTTTATGTCGGATGGACTATCTACCGGGATATTTATCCTCGGACCTGAAAGAGGAATAGATCTTCTTGAATCTATGGATCTCGACGGTATAATCGTTGACAAAGATAAAAAAATACATATAACGGAAAACCTCAGGGGAGAAATAAATATTCTTAATAAAGATTACCAAATGGCAGAATAGAGGGTCACCTGTTACCTATTACTAATCTACATGTTGCCGAAAATATCTTTCCTTATGTATACTTCTTCAGGATAAGGTTTGATTCTTTAACTGGAGAGACGGCATTCTCCTTCCCGTTCTTCTTTTCTTTGCAGTCTCCCTTATCAACAAGAAGATTATGGGGAAGTTTGTTAATTCAAAAGGTTATAATTATATCACCTGGGGTACAATAATAGTTTTAACGGTACTTACAACAATTCTTTTAATCATGACTATAGTGCCTGGTTTAAACAACGGTGTTGGAGGTGTGTAGTGGTAAAGACGATTGAACTTGTTAACGGAAAGGTGTTGATGCTTGATCAGAGCAGACTGCCTCTTGAAGTTAAATACATAGAATGCACAGACTTTAGAATGGTGGCCGAGGGAATTAAAAAACTCTGGATAAGGGGCGCCCCTGCAATCGGCATAGCAACCGCTATGGGTATCGCTATAGGGGCAAGGGAGATTGAAGCTGATAATTTTAATGACTTCATGGAAAAGCTTGAAACGATCTTCGATACACTTCTGTCAACCAGACCTACAGCGGTCAATATCAGATGGGCGGTGGAGAGGATAAAAAAAGCATTATATGAAAGAAAGAGTGACCCAATTGCAAGTTTAAAGGAATTCCTGCTCATTGAGGCCAATAATATTCTTGAAGAAGATATCGAAATCAACAAGGCCATAGGTCATTGGGGGTCGCAGTTTATCAGGGACGGAGACACTATCATAACTCACTGTAACGCGGGATCCCTCGCCACCGGGGGATATGGAACAGCAACCGGGCCAATCCGCGCGGCATACGAGCAGGGGAAGAAGATAGAGGTTATCGCCGATGAGACAAGACCTGTACTTCAGGGGGCAAGACTGACAGCATGGGAACTTATGGAAGATAACATTCCTGTTACCCTCATCACAGACAGCACTGCCGGAGCCATTATGCAGAAA
>CAXMSH010000114.1:0-4892 GCA_964195875.1 Thermodesulfovibrionia bacterium | reverse complement strand
CTGCTCCGGCACACGGCCAGCAGGCGGTCCTCGTACGGTTTGACGATGCATCTCAGATCGGTTTTCTTGTTGAGCGCATTTCAGGAGGGCAAGTTGTGGTCTTTATACCCGACTCCCCAAATCCATTGGCCGGAGGTGTATTTATCTTTGATGAGGACAGGGTTACGCCCCTTGAGGTACCTTCTACATCCGCCGTGAAATGTCTGCGAAGGCTTGGAAAAGGAACCGGTACTCTTGTAAATAGAGTAAAGAGTAATAATGAAGAATTGGTATAAAGAACCTTTCCAACACTTTCTTACCATCGGCGTGATGATCTTAGCGCTTTTAGCGATAACAAAGAGATGACAGTATCTTTATGATGTGAAACCATTCACTTCAATAGCGAGTATTTTTTTATTCATTATTTCTATCTTACACATCTTCCGCATCATTTTTAATGTGGAGATAGTAATAAATGGTTGGCATGTGCCTTTCTGGATAAATGGAGCAGCTGCTGTTATCACGGGTCTTCTCGCTGCTATGCTCTGGAAGGAAAGTCGATAATATAAAACATATTTACCTTCCTGAATCGCATATATATCTTTATGTCAACTAAAGACTTATTAACGCTGGCCGGCTTATTCTTCATGTCTCTTGCACATATTCTAAGCAACCGGTTTGGCCTGCTTCATATACTCAAGTCTCGTGGCTGGATCTCATTTGCCGCAGGGACATCCGTTTCATATGTCTTTGTTCATGTTTTTCCAGAGATAGAATTTATCAGCAAAATATAATGTGAAATGCCCTACATAATCAGCTTCTTTAATCGGTGAAATGATCACATACGTTGCGCTGAAGAGTGAGTTGCCGCAGATAAAACATAAGGCTCCGTTACACTTCCTTGCACGTGCGGTAATATATGCTCTGATTGTCCTGGCAATTCCATTTTTCGACTTTTCCCATCTTGCGTCTCATTAAGCAGGTTTCATAACTTCAGGAGATGATGTTTTAATGACGAAAATTATCAGAAATTCAATACTTTCTATGATATGCATAATATTCCTTGCAGTTACAGCATGTTCAAGGGAGAAAAGCCCGCCAAGCAAGGAGTTGCCTGATGCTGTCCAGTATATTACTGAGAAGTGGACAGGTGATTTTGATGGCATGGTCGATCGTAATATAATTCGTGTGCTTGTTGTCTTCAATAAGACGATGTATTTTCTTGACGGGCCGGAAACAAAGGGTATTACTTATGAAGCATTTAAGGAATTCGAGCTATTTATTAATAAGAGACTGAAGAAAAAGACCATGAAAACAAGTGTGGTCTTTATTCCTGTGAGGCGGGACCGGCTTATTCCATCCCTGCTTGAGGGACGAGGGGATATCGCTGCGGCAAACCTCACCATTACACCGAACAGGCTTAAAGAAGTCGACTTCTCAGATCCTCTCCTTACGGATGTGAGCGAACTGGTAGTTACAGGACCTGCTGCCCCGTCTCTGAACAGTATTAACGATCTTTCAGGGAAGGAGATCCATGTCCGTGCTTCGAGCAGTTATTACGAAAGCCTGCTCAGAATAAATGACTCTTTCAGAAAATCAGGTAAGTCGGAGATGAGTATTCAGCTGGCAGATGAGAGTCTGGAGGATGAGGACCTCCTGGAGATGGTAAACGCAGGCCTTATCCCCATGATAATTGTAGATAGCCATAAGGCACAAGTCTGGAAACAGAGTTTTGATGATATCACTGTACGTACTGATCTGGCGGTAAATACAGGGGGCCAGATTGCCTGGGCTTTCCGCAAGAATAGTCTGGAGCTTCGCACTATTATAAATGACTTCGTAAAAAAACATAAAAAAGGAACACTCATTGGGAATATTCTCTTCAACAGGTATTTGAAGACCACGGAGTATGTGAAAAATTCTCTTTCAGATGAGGAGATGAGCAAATTTAAGGGAATAGTGCATATCTTTAAAAAATATTCAGATATGTATGATTTTGATTATCTGATGATTGCCGCGCAGGCATATCAGGAGTCAGGACTTGATCATAACAAAAGAAGCCATATGGGAGCAGTTGGGATTATGCAGGTCTTGCCGAGCACCGCTGCTGATCCCAATATCAACATTCATAATATTGAAAAGATCGAGAACAATATTCATGCCGGTTCTAAATATCTCAGGTTTATATCTGATAGGTACTTCAATGATGAAGAACTGGAACCGCTTGACAGGATGCTCTTTACCTTTGCCTCGTATAATGCGGGACCGGCCAGGATATCCGGGATTCGAAAAAAAGCCGCTCAAATGGGGCTGGACCCGAACAAGTGGTTTGGCAATGTTGAAGTGGCAGCTGCAAAGGTAATAGGGCGGGAGACGTATCAGTATGTAAGAAATATCTTTAAATATTATATCTCCTATACATTAATCACTGACCGGAAAAAGATGAGAGATGAAGCAAAGGAGAATATGTGACGGGAATTCAGACCCCCACCATGACTTTGCGATGGATGTTCTGTTATGGGTAAACGTCAAAAACACTCTTTAAAGACTTTTGTACACAGAACTCTTATTGTACGGCTTGTTCTTGCCGGACTCGTTATCTCATTGGTGCTCGGTTTTGGTGTGCTTTTTAGTGAAAGAGATAAAATAAGTGAAAGTGTGATTTCCCTGGCTCTTCAGAGAACCACGCTTTTTAATGAAAGTGTTAGCTACCTGTTTGATATTCCCGGGCTTCCGGATTACGAGAAGATACAACGTGAGGCAGAGAAATTCCAATTAAGCCGTATTATTAATTCTGTCACAATCACCACGAATAACCAAGCTTGAACTTTAGCCTTGAATCGATTTTTTCAGTTTCTATGCCGGTCCTGTTGTCCCAGTCCCAATCGTACTGCAGGCTGACGTTAAAACGACTGAAGATCGGAAATTTCAGGCCGGTCTTGGTAATCAGATAGTGCCTGTCTGATCCAATCGCTATATGTACCCAGTCATCATGATAAAGTTGAAGCTTGTTAGTCCATAGCCAGTGCTTCAAAGAGGTTCTCCACCTCGCCACCGCCCACTTGTTAATGCCGTCAGTACCTCTATCTTCGTATACATAGCCCGGCCCTAACTCAAAGGAGAGGTCCGTCCTGCCGGTCTTTAATAACTGGTAACCCAATGCGACTCCGGCGTTAATGCGGAACCGGATATCCTCGAATTCATCACGCTCGCTGAGGCTGAAGACATTAACATATAATTTCTCACGCAGGATTCGGCTATACTCCAGGTTGACTAAATTCTCATCGGTAGTAGTTTTACCGTCCTTAGTCTCTATACTCGCCTCGCCGGCAATGAGAAGATGGTTTACCCCCCCCCAGTACAGGTGTATCTCGGCATCCAGATCATACTGCTCTTCAGTGGTATTCCCTTCCTGGATATCAATTGAGACATTGATATCGCCTTTTGTAGTGAGAGCTTTTTTCTCCCTGTATTCGATGGATGTGATCGAGGCAAGGGGGATAACGGTACTACCCCCGGATCCGGACAGGGTTGCTGTCAGGTCAGTCTTCCGGGTGACAACTCCGTTGATCTGTCGACTGTCATCAGTCTCGATGAAGACAGATTTATCGGTCTTGATCTCTGAAACCTCTGTCCAGTCAATGCTTATTTCTCCTGCAAAATCTGTTTTAAATACCAGCTTTCCATTTTCCAGCCTGATGATTTTTCCACTCAGATAGTTACTGTTCTTCAGCCAGCCCTCATCGGCTGATACGATATCCGGTAGCAACAACAGCGCCAGAGCTGCAACAAGCCACCAGTGAAGCTGTCGGAATAACATATTTTCCCGGCAATTTCTCATCAGCAGACTATGGTCAACTTAATAATATATTTAAGCAGGATTTGTGAATAAATCTCGACAGTCCCGAGTTCTGTCATTCCGGCTTGTCCGTAATCTATAACCCTTTGATTTTCCTGGATTCCCGACAAGCGGGAATGACAACCAAGTGGTTATGGCTTTTTATTTAAAATCAACAAGTTATATGAGAACTCAGTACTCTCAAGTGAATAAAACAATACCTTATTTCAGGTGACTTTAGAACATTAAAGTATCGTAACCGAATTCTCTATATTACTTTGCAGGCTCATAAGGAACTGGAGTTCCCCACCAGCTCTCCTCGTCCGATTCTTTCATCGCTTCTTCAGAGGGATTTCTGTGCCCCAATATACTGAACTTCATGTGGGACCCGCTGGCATAATACGTCTCATGCCCATTAAATACAGATTCACTCATCGACGCACAGCTTGACAGGACCATTATCCCTACAATTAATATCAGCAGTCTTTTCATTCTCTTCTCCTCCCTTACATTAGAGTGACAGGATTTAAATCCTGCCACATTATCTATATTTTAGGTTTACTTCACCAATTCGATCTCACTAGGCCGCCACGTCTTATCGATCTATGGTTCCAGCGGCGCGTACATGCGCAGAATGACGAACCAGCCCTTGCCGGGAACCGTCTCAAGCCAGTTGTTCTCGTATCCCTTGGGCGGCTTGGGAGCGAAGTAGATGTCACACGAACCGTCAGCATTCTTCTTGATGCCTTTGCTCTGGCTGCCCAGCGAGGGCAAGGGATTGCTCATCGGTCAGTAGCATCGAGCTGATCTGTTTATCATAGGGCGCGTGAAGGGCCAGGATTCCTTGGCTGGCACGTTGGACGGCATGGTGACCTTACAGGTCTTCCCGCCGTCCAACGGCTTGCCATCAACATAGCGTATCAAACTCTACCCCAAACAAGTTGTTTTCAATGTACAGTTTTGACGTTCACTTATTATCGTCGCGATGTGCGGCGCGCAACGCCGGCAACGCTAACTGGTGAAAGTGGGCGTCCAACTACAGCCTCGGCATCCGAGATGACGCTAGGTACGCCGG
>CAXMSH010000113.1:0-4902 GCA_964195875.1 Thermodesulfovibrionia bacterium | reverse complement strand
CAACATTAATCAAAGTTACCAATGCTGTAACTGTGCTGAAAACGTTTCAATCCAATAATGTTATAAACCGTCCCTTCAACTGTAACCATTTTGTGACCGTCACAACTCAATTTGAGCCAATTCCACCCAACTCCAGCCAACTTGAAGAAAAAGAATAAGCCCTTGATAGTACGAGTAAATATTGTACTACCAAGAGCTTATAAAATTCGTTATACTACCGAAGCTTTGGTCTGGGGGACCAGGGGTCGAAGGTTCAAATCCTTTCGCCCCGACCATTTTTTTATTTTTTTTTGCAATTTTTGTTAATTTATGATAATTTAAATAGCAATTCTTCTTATATATATCATCGCAGATCGCCTGAAATAATTTCCTGAAGCCATAGATACTGATGTGACAATAATTCTTGGAGGCTAAATGGACAGTTTTTTGGATAAAATTATTCAATTAGAGATAGAACACGATGGGTTGGACCCTGAAGTTGTCAAGAGAAAGAATGTCAAGTTAGGCCTGAGAAACCAGAACGGTACAGGTGTTGTTGCCGGCATAACAAGCAAAGGACAGGTGAAGGGTTATGAAAGAACCAGCGCGGGACATAACATCCCCGTCCCGGGAAAGCTTTTTTATTGCGGCTATGATATTGAAGATATAGTCAGTAATGTTGAGGAGTCCGGAAGATTCGGTTTTGAGGAGACAGCCTATCTGCTTCTTACCGGAGAACTCCCCTCTGCTGACGATTTGAAAAGCTTTTCTGACGAACTCGCTGTCCGCAGAGATCTGCCTCAAATGGCGAGGAGTGTCATTAAATGCAGTTCAGAGAATGATGATCAGATGGGCGCATTACACGCGGCGGTATCATCTCTTCACAAGTATGACAGCGACCCAAAGTCTTCTGATATTGCCAATATAACAAGACAGTGTATTGATCTAATTGCAAAGTTTCCAACGATTATCGCATATAACTATAATGTTCTTATAGCTAACGGGAAATCCCTGCCTTTATTACTTGAGCCGGATAGCAGTCTCAGCATGGCAGAGAACTTCCTTTATATGCTCAGCGGGAAAGTTCCTGAAAAGTCGATAGCCCATATCTTAGATATTTCATTGATACTGCATGCAGAACATGGGGGCGGGAATAATTCAGCTTTTGCCGTTAGAACGGTATCATCGAGTCTCACCAATACATATATGGCGATATGTGCCGGGATCGCCTCTCTCGCGGGAAGCCTGCATGGTGGTGCGAGTGAAGCAGTTTTCAACATGATGGAGGATATGAAGGGTAAGGTCCGGAACTGGCAGGATGATGGAGAGGTTTCCGCCTACCTCAATAACATTTTGGAGAAAAAGGAGTATGATCGCTCCGGCAAGATTTATGGATTGGGGCACCCGGTCTATACCGTCTCTGATCCCAGAGAACCGATATTGAAGCAGAAGGCGTTCAGGCTTGCTCAGGATGCCGGGAGGCTTGATGAGTATCATCTCTATGAAAAGGTGGCTAATATTTCAGTAGGAGTGATCAGGAAGAAGAAAGGGAAAAGGGCCTGTCCTAATGTTGACTTTTATTCCGGATTCGTCTATGACATGCTGGGCATTCCGAGTGAATTATACACACCCATATTTGCGATGTCACGTGTAGCAGGATGGACTTCTCACAGGATAGAGGAGATAATACAGGGGAAACTTATTCGTCCGTCGTACATTTCTTCACTTGAAGATATAAATAAATATATGCCTCTGGAAAAAAGATAGATTACTTGATGGTGTCCCTGTAAAGGGACTTTTCAGGTTTGTGCTTATAGAATATTTCCGCTTCATTCACAAGTTCCTGCATTAAAGCGGGTACTGTAAGAATTTCAGTAACCCTGTGCGCGTTCTCCCCGCAAAAAACCAGACCATCTTCCATATTCCCCTTTTGCGCGGCCAGAAGGGCTTTTGCAATACAGAAGTTCACTTTATCAGCTTTGCAATTTTTTATGCATCGGAAGGAGCAGGCGGTTTTGATTTTATCGATCTCAAGCACCCTTTTCATGAAGGGGTTTAGGATAACTCTGCCGGGATACCCTAAAGGAGACATTATTATCTTAATGTCTTCTTTGCTGGAATTAATGTATGTCTGCTTGAATGTATCTGACACATCACACTCCACCGTGCATACAAATCTGGTACCCATCTGAACACCGGATACGCCAAAATTCATCACCCTTGCAATATCTTTACCGGTAAATATCCCCCCTGCTGCTATAACCGGAATTTTCCTGTTATATTTTTCTTCAAATTTGATAATTATCTCTAATACGTCCTTAAGTATATTGTCCAGATCAATTGCCGATGTTCCTTTTTCATCATCATCATTATACTGATTTAATTGTTCCATCTTGAATCCAAGATGTCCACCTGCCTTAGGACCCTCAACGACTAAAGCGTCCGGAATTGTTGAGTATTTTTTGTCCCATATTTTACAGATTAAATTCGCTGCTTTTGCGGATGAAACAATAGGTACTTTCTTTATGTCAATACCATCAAGCAACTCCGGGAGGTTAGATGGAAGCCCTGCTCCGGAGAATATTGCCGCTATTTTTTCTTCTTTGCAGACTTCTACTAATGACTCATAATCACTTAACATGCACATAATATTGACCCCAAAAGGTCTATCGGTCATCTCTTTTATTTTCTTGATCTCTTTTCTAAGAGCTCTTGAATTTGCTTCTACATAATTGGTTTTGAAGTCCGGTTCAGATTCTCCAAGAGTTACACTTGCCAGGATCCCCATTCCACCATTATTTGATACGGCGGATACAAGTGGCGCTGTAGAAATTCTTATTCCCATCCCGCCCTGAATTATCGGGATCGGAATTTTAAGGTTTCCTATAACTAACGGAGGAAGTTTCTTTTCTGATGTCATAATAATGTTTATATTTCAGCTGGATTACGCGAATATTCCTGATTTATTCTAAAGTAATTAAGGGCTATTAATTAACAATAATAAAAATTTTAACATTTATAAGATACTTTATGAAAGGGAGGCTTCTGAGTCTGTTGTATGCCGATAATAATTACCCTGTCATCTCCATCGTTATTGCTTGACAGCCTGTATCCGGAGATGCCGAAGATTATCATTCTTTATCTTGTTTTTTTGTTATAAAAGTGCTATATTAAGAAGCTTCTCTTGAAACCTGGAATTATTATTAGAGTGGGACTTCCCACTCTTTTGTTTTTGGTGTATACGTATGGAAATGAATGATCTGGAGGCAAGTGTAAC
Source organism: Thermodesulfovibrionia bacterium (assembly GCA_964195875.1). Taxonomy (GTDB): domain Bacteria; phylum Nitrospirota; class Thermodesulfovibrionia; order UBA6902; family UBA6902; genus CAXMSH01. The sequence goes on along the minus strand of CAXMSH010000113.1, from coordinate 1,646 downwards.
CGGTCTTGTTAAACCTGTTCTGGATGACCTCGGGATTGAACTATACTGCATACAGATTTCAGGGGGAAAGGGAAGAGGTCTCCTGAGGGTCTTTATTGAAAAAGAGGGGGGGGTAACGATAGACGATTGTCAGCGCGTCAGCCGTGAGATTGAGGCTATACTTGACGTTGAGGATCCTATGCCGGGACCCTTTACCCTTGAGGTGTCATCCCCCGGGATTGAAAGGCCGCTGAACAGACCTGAAGACTTCAGGAGGTTTACAGGTCAGACAGCACGGGTTGTTACCATTGAATCTGTAGAAAACCAGAAATTTTTTGTTGGAGAGATACTGGAAGCCGGAGACGATGAAATAATAATGCTGTTGCCAAAGGAGAGACAGGTGGCTATAGCTTATAAAATAATTTCAAAGGCAAGACTGGAGGTGAATGTTTAAACATGAACCGTGAATTGATCCGTATTATTGAGCAGATGAGTAAAGAAAGGGGTATTCCCAAGGAATCCATAATATCCACCCTGGAGGCCGCTCTCCTTTCAGCTGTCAGGAAAAAATATGGTATAGATATGGAGATAAACATCAGGATTGATCCAAAATCGGGTGTGATATATATGAATGCGTTAAAGAAGATCGTTAAAGATGTGGTTGATCCTGTCGGGGAGATATCACTGAAGGAAGCAAAAAAGATAGACTCTAATAAAAATATAGGCGATACTATTGACTCCCCTATATCCCTTGAAGGTTTCGGCAGAATAGCGGCACAAACGGCAAAACAGGTGCTTTTTCAGAAAGTAAGAGAGGCTGAAAAGGACGCTATTTACGAGGAATATAAGGATAAGGCTGGACAGATTGTAAGCGGGGTTGTGATCCGCAGGGAGAAGGGGTGTTATTATGTAGCTCTTGGCAGGGCCGAAGCTGTACTCCCGCAGAAATATACATTGCCGACCGAAACCCTCAAGAGAGGTGAGACGATCAGGGCCTATATAGAGGAGGTCAAGATAACCGCAAAGGGTCCTGTTATACTTCTGTCAAGGACGCATCCAAATTTTGTTTCGGAGCTTTTCAGGATGGAGATCCCGGAGATATATGAAGGACTTGTAGTAATAAAAAATATAGTCAGGGAGGCGGGGGACAGGACAAAGTTGACCGTATCTTCTGAGAATTCCATGGTAGACCCTGTTGGTGCATGTGTAGGAATGAAAGGGACCCGCGTGCAATCAATCGTAAGGGAATTAAATGGGGAGCGGATTGATATTATACCATGGATCGAAGACCCCAGAGTACTGATAGCCAAGGCGCTTAGTCCGGCAAGCGTTGAGAGTATAGGTGTTAACGAAGAGGAAAAATCAGCTATGGTTGTAGTGAGTGATCATCAGCTTTCCGTTGCTATCGGCAAGAGGGGTCAGAATGTGAGGCTGGCCATGAAACTGACCGGCTGGGACATTGATATAATCAGTGAAACTGAATATGAGAAGATGAGATCAAAGGAGACGGAGCCTGCTGTGGAAGAAGCATTGAAAGAGGGTGATGATATTAAAGAGGATCAGGCCTCCGGAGATGAAAAAATCTGATTATGCCAACCAGAAGAAGAGCTTAACACTCAATTCACAGATAACAAATGTCACACCTGTTCAGTATGTGAAAGGGGTTG
>CAXMSH010000112.1:0-4908 GCA_964195875.1 Thermodesulfovibrionia bacterium | reverse complement strand
GATACAAGCACATCTATCCCAAGTTCAATCACCGTCTTTACAACGTTCCTGTGAGCATCCTCCGCGAAATTTCCCAGTTCGCTCATATCGCCCAGCACAGCCACCAGCCTGCCGCCTCCACGCATCCCTGCCAGTTCCTTAAGCGCCTCAAATACAGACGAAGGGTTTGCGTTATAAGAATCATTAATTACTGTTATACTTCCCCTCCTGAGCACCTCAAACCTCATCGGAAAAGCGGTGTATGCCTCAAGGGCCGTCCTTATTTCTTCAATATTCATCCCCAGAGAGAAACATACAGCCGAAGCGGCAAGAGAGTTATAGACATTAAAGAGACCGTGAACATTTAACCTGACCGGCACACTCTCCCCATCCCTGAAAGCCAGTGTAAAGCTGTTACCCCTTTCCGTTGCGTAAAGATCCTTTGCCATAACATGAGAATCTTTCCTTATAGAGAAGGTGATTATCTTTCCCTTAAAACCTCTCACCCCATCCATCAGGAAATCATCATCCCCGTTAAGGACAGCGGTGGTAATCCCCTCAAGCAATTCAAGCTTTGCGCTCCTTATCGCGTCACGGCTCCCAAGCCTGCCTATGTGCGCAGAACCAATGTTTGTTATTACTCCATGGCTGGGCATGGCTATCTCGCACAGCCTCCTGATTTCTCCTGTGGAGTTCATGCCCAACTCAAGAACCATAACCTCATCAGAAGGAACAAGCCTCGTCAGACTCAACGGCAGGCCTATATGATTATTAAGGTTGCCCTTATTCTTCAGCACCTTAAATCTCCTGGAGAGAATCGAATATGTCATCTCCTTGGTAGTCGTCTTTCCGTTACTGCCGGTAATCGCAACCACCGGGATGTCATGCTTCAACCTCATATAACCAGCCAGATCCTGAAGCGCCTTAAGCGTGTCCTTTACCTGGATAATCGCCTTTCCCTTTTGCGCCGGCTCAAATACATGGTCAACAACCGCCCCGCTTCCCGCTGAAATGGCGGAGTCAAGAAAGTCGTGTCCGTCAAACCTCTCACCCCTTAGCGCAAAGAATATTTCGCCCTCCATGAGGGTCCTTGAATCTATCGATACTCCTGAAAAGACGATGGAGTCCCCGCATAGCGGCTCTCCTCCCGTGGCCTTGACGATCTCTTCAACAGTTAATGACATCGTTCCCCATGTCTACTTTTTAACTCCTTAATTAAGACCTCTTTATCGCTAAAGCTTGCCTTAACCCCTTTTATCTCCTGATAATCCTCATGACCCTTGCCGGCGATCAGCAGGATATCCCCTTTTTCCGCCATCTCAACCGCCTCTCTTATAGCCTTTGTCCTGTCAAGCTGTACAGAACAGTTATCCCTTTCAATCCCCTTGAATATATCCCTGATTATTTCAGACGGATCTTCAGAACGCGGGTTATCCGAGGTGACTATCACAAGATCGCTCAGATCCGATGCCGCAGCACCCATCCGGGGTCTCTTAGTTCTGTCCCTGTCTCCGCCGCAGCCGAATACGGTTATCACCCTTCCCCCGGTTATTCGTCTCGCTTCCTTAATCAGTTTCTCCAACGCATCTTCAGTGTGAGCGAAATCGACAATACAGATGAAATCCTGTCCCTCATCTATCTTCTCAAACCGGCCCTTTATAACCTCCGCCTCCCGAACCCCCCTCTGTATGGTCTCAACGTCTATCCCCAGAGCATACGCGGCTCCAATTGCCATAAGTATGTTGTAGACATTAAAACGGCCGACAAGTACCGACTCAACCGCGAACCCGCCTTCAGGAGTACGAACCTCAAATAAAAGACCTCCGGGCACATCCCTGTCCCTGATATTGACAGCCCTGAGCATCGCGCCTTCCTGAAACCCGCACGTAATAACTCTGCATCCAAGACTCTGCGTCAACGTCCTGACCGCTGGATCATCATAGTTCAGAACAGCAGCACCATCTTCGCTGAGATAGGAAAAGAGTCTGCTCTTTGCGCTGAAATACCTCTCCATCGTACCGTGGAAATCAAGATGGTCCTGGGAAAAATTTGTAAATACGGCGATCTTAAAAGCACACCCTTCAATCCTTTCAAGAGTCAGCGCATGAGATGAGACTTCCAGAACAGAGTACTCCATCCCGTTATCAAGCATCTCCCTCAGGTATCTCTGAATATCCAGTGACTCCGGTGTTGTACGGGGCGCGTCAAGGGTCCTTTCCCCTAATATATATTCATTGGTTCCCAGGAGGCCCGTATCTTTCCCCCATGCCTTAAGAATATGCCTTGTGATGTATCCGGTCGTAGTCTTTCCGTTTGTCCCGGTTATAGCTACAATCGGGAAACTTCCAGAGGGCCTCCCGTAGTATGTAGAGGCAATCAGGGCCAGAGCCTTCCTGCTGTCTGAAGTTACAATATAAGAAAGCCCTTCTTGCCTAACAAGCTTCTCGACACTATCTGTCCATTCCGCCTTCTCCGCTATCACCGCGGCGGCCCCCCTGCTGACTGCGTCCTGTATGTAATCATGACCGTCAGACACAAACCCGCTGACAGCCACAAAAAGAAAGTCTTTCTTTATTAACCGCGAATTGTACGCAATCCCGCTTATCTCTACATCAGCAGGCCCTCTTATCTCTTTAATCTCGAGCCCTTTTAAAAGCTCCCTGAGAGTCATCTACTTACAATACGAAGATGATCCTCTTCCTTCTCCATAGGGATATCAAGATAGGTAAGAGTATGCTCAATTATCTTCTTAAATACAGGCGCTGCCACTGTCCCGCCATATGTGGCTCCCTTTGGCTCATATACAACAACAATGAGCGCTAACCTGGGATTATCCGCAGGCACAAACCCCACAAAAGAACTGATAAAATTATCTTCTGAATAACGTCCGGTATCAGGATCGGTCATCTGTGCCGTTCCCGTCTTGCCAGCTACCAGATTTCCACTGATGTACGCCTTTCTCGCCGTACCTCCCTCCTCCACTACTGTCTTCAGAATATCCTTGATCTTCTCAGCGGTTGAGACAGAGATCACCCTTCCTTCAGCCCTCCGGGAAAAACTCTGCACCACCTCACCCGAAGGCGAGATTATTTCAGAAATAACATAAGGTTTCACCATTATGCCGCCATTTGCTATCGCCGAATATGCCCTGAGCACCTGTAAAGGGGTAACACCGATCTCCTGTCCAATAGATAACGCGCCAATAGAAGTGCCTGACCATTGGTCCGGTCTTCTCAGAATACCTCTCACCTCACCCGGGAGGTCTATGCCTGTCTTCTCTCCGAAGCCGAATTCCTTAAGATATTTATAATAAGTATCCTTCCCGAGTTTAAGACCAATCTGAACCGCCCCGACATTTGACGACTTACGTATAACATCCTGAAATATAAGGATTTTATTTCTATGAACATCATGTATACGCTTTCCGCCGACAGATATAAATCCCTTTGAAACATCAAATTCCTCATCAAGGCTCACAATTCCCTCTTCGACGGCAGCCGAGGCAAGGACGGATTTCAGGGTTGAGCCGGGCTCATACATATCGGTAATAGCCCTGTTGCGCTTCATGTAACTTGGAAACTTGCCCGGGAAGTTAGGGTCATATGCCGGGCTGTTTGCAAGGGCAATGATCTCGCCTGTTCGGGGGTCCATCATTACCGCTATGGCTGCGCTGGCCTTCCAGTCTTCCCTGGCAACTGAAATTTCTCTCTCAGCTATATGCTGAATATTCTCATCAATGGTAAGAATTATATTATTACCGGGAAGCGCGTCCTCCACTCCACCTGAAAGGCTGATGCCTCGCGCGTCTCTGCTCATAAAAACTTTTTTAGCCTCGCCGGTCATATATTCGTTGTATCGGAGTTCTATACCCTCAAGCCCTATATTGTCTATATCCGTATAACCAAGAATATGCGATGCCGTCTGCCCGCTTGGGTAATAACGTTTTGTCTCTGTCAGAAAGCCGATCGTCTTTATACCTAACTCATCTTTAAGCTTATTGGTTCTAAGGGATGTCTTCTCGTCCATCTTTCTTGCAATCCATATAAAATCCTTTTCCTGCTTCTTTAAAATTTTTTTCTCCAGACTCCTTGCCGATGTCTTGATCAAAGGGGCCAGATGTGAAGAGAGGAGTTTAGCATCCTTAATCTCAGATGGAACGGCATACAGAGAATCCGTCTCAACATTAACAGCCATCTCTCTCAATCTTCTGTCCCAGATGATCCCTCTTTGCGGTTTGATGGTCTTTATGCGGAGATACTGATTGCTTGCCCTCTGGGAAAGAGTCTCGTGATTCAGTACCATAAGGTCTATGAGTCTGAAGGATATGACAGAAAAAGCAAAACAGATAACAGTTATCAGTACTACAGCCCTTCTCCTGCTCTTCCTGAGCTGTAAACTGGAAAGGTCCTCGTCCCAGAGTTTCTTTAATCTATCTCTCTCAACCTTTCTCTTTCTCATCTACCTGAAGAATTACCGTTACTGGGTTAGACCGCGTTACTTCTTATTTAACGACTTGCCCCGGTGGAAAGGTCAGGCCGTGTCATTCACCTTTATTTCCAGAACCTTCCGGCTGAACGCGATGACCCGACCGAGCCTGAATCCAGCGAAACCTTGTACGCGCTTGCACCGGACACCTTCTTAAGATAGAAGACATCCTCCCTTTCAGGGAATTGCATGCCAAGCTTTCCTGTTGCAGCATCTTCAACCTTGCCGGCAGAGTAAAAACTTGCCCTTTGCGCCACAAGCATTTTGCTCGTACGGACAATGGCGACCTTCTGTCTGCTGAGTTCCGCAAGCTCGTATTCGAGGTTGACAACAGACGCTCTGAGACCTACAAGGACAAAAAGACCAATAACCAGGCATGCTGAAAACACCAATTTAAAGAGTATCCATTTCCTGTTATTTTTTGCACGGCTTGAAGTCATATCT
>CAXMSH010000111.1:0-4931 GCA_964195875.1 Thermodesulfovibrionia bacterium | reverse complement strand
AGTGGGTAGCTGTTTTAAATGGCGGTGTCAAGCTTTCAACGCTGGCTTCAGCGGTTCATCCCTATCCAACGCTTGGAGAGATAAATAAAAGAGTTGTGGGAAATTATTTTTCAGGGAAGATATTCTCGGAAAAAGTGAAGAAGACGCTCAAGTTCTTCTTTCATTTTAAAGGAAGGGCGTGTAAGTAAACAGGGCATAGAGCACAGCGCATAGGTCAAAGGGCTTAGGGACAATTGATACAACTCATACCATTATAATAGCGTCATTCCCGTGAAAACGGGAATCCAGGAAAACACTACTCTGAAAACCGCTGAAAATACTGGATTCCTGCTTCTGCAGGAATGACATCTTAAAGCAACACGATATTTTGCTGTTTCTTCTAATTGTGTATTATGTTGTCTAAATAAAACTTACATTGAACAGGTTTGATATCTTTTAAACGAGTATGTCCCGTATATTTGCTGACTATATTGCGAAGGCCAGGAAGATCCTTGACGACAACTGGCTGGGTTCATCAACGAAGCCCTCGCCTTCCCTCTACCCGCACCAGTGGAACTGGGACTCAGCGTTCATTGCAATCGGCAGGGCCCATTATGACACGGCGCGGGCCATACAGGAGATCGAGACTTTATTTGAATCGCAATGGGACAATGGCATGGTCCCGCAAATCGTCTTCAACAGGGAAGCGCTTGGCCATTACTTCCCTGAGCCGGACTTCTGGCAGACCGAAATATCCCCCCATGCCCCTGAGAATAAGTTGACTTCAGGAATTACTATGCCTCCGGTTCACGCTATTACCGTGGAGAAGATATATTTGAGCGCCAGAAAACCCCGTTCAGTAATTCCTTTTTTGAGACGCATCTACCCCAAGCTCCTGCACCTCCATGAGTATTTGTACCGGGAGAGAGATCCAGATGAAGAAGGCCTGGTATATATCCGTCATCCCTGGGAATCCGGTATTGACAATTCACCAACATGGGACGGTCCCCTCAGGAGCATAAAGATTGACAAGACGCTCTTGCCGCGGTATGAGCGTAAGGACCTGCAGCACGGTGTTGATCCACGGACGCGTCCGGGTGATGACGAGTATGACCGCTATGTATATCTGGTGGACCTCTTTCGCCGGAACGGATATGACGAGTCCCGCATCAGGAAGAGATGTCCCTTTCTTATCCAGGACCCGCTATTCAACTCTGTCCTTTGTCGTGCTGACGAATCGCTGGCCCGTATAGCTGAAGTGATAGGGGAGAGCCCGGAAATACCTAAAGAGTGGGTACGGAAGACAGCCGGAGCCATCAGGGATAAATTGTGGCACGAAGAACATGAAATATTCGATGCGTATGATATTGTAGCTGATAAGGCCATTGAAGTGGATACCGCGGCGGGTTTCTTACCTCTTTATGCCGGAGCCGCTACCCGGGAACAGGCCCGGGCGATCTACGAAAGAATCGATTCATCGTCATTTTGCGCTCTCCATCAGGGGAACTGCTTCACCATTCCCAATTACGATACCCAAAAGGAGGGTTTTGACCGATCAAATTACTGGCGAGGACCGGTCTGGATTAACATTAACTGGATGCTGGCTCAGGGGCTTAGGCGTTACGGATATACTTTAAAGGCGGACTCACTCCAGAAAGACCTGCTCCAGCTCCCTATAAGGTTTGGTTTTCATGAGTATTTTGATTCCCTTGATGGCACGGGGTATGGAACGGACAACTTTAGCTGGACAGCCGCCTTATTTATTGATTTGGTAGAGGAATTCTATGCTTCACAGAAGAATGAGGGCGTGGGACTTGGCAAGCGGTTGAAAGCGGCGATATCCAGCGGCATTGTCCTTAACGATGGGGATGAAATCCAGGATGTCCCCCCGGAAAACATTGGTTCAGAACTGATGCGGAGTATCGGAGATCTGCGTGATAAGTTCTATGATACCACTCGCGGCCGAGTTGATTACCAGGCTCTCAGGGAGTCAGATGAATACCGTCATTACCGTCTTCTGACGAATACTCTTCATAAATTTGACCCGGCCGGGTTGTTGGATAGCAGGGGAAAAATAGCTTTCTGGGTGAACTTATATAATACTATTGTTATTGACGGAATCACGAGACTGGGAATAGAGCAGTCGGTAAAAGAGGTTGCAGGTTTCTTCAGCTACATAAAGTACCAGATTGGGGGATATCTTTACTCCCCCGATGATATAGAGCATGGTATTCTCAGGGGGAACACCCGTCCCCGGTTCCGCCCGTTCAGGCAGTTTGGTCTGCGTGATAAGCGGAAGGAGTGGGTCGTTACGCCTGTAGACCCTCGCATACATTTCGCGCTGGTCTGCGGGTCCCGGTCCTGCGCTCCAATTGATTATTATGAGCCTGATAAAATATATGATCAACTTGATGAGGCAGCGAAAAGCTTTGTTAACTCATCAGAGGTTGTTACCTTACCGGAAGAAGGGAAGCTTATGCTTTCTGAAATATTCCGCTGGTATGAAGCGGACTTCGTAGACAAGCCGGGGGTTATCGACTTTATTATCGATTATCTTGTCGACGACAAGGCCCGCGATTTCCTGAAGCAGGCCGCGAGAGAACTTAAACTTGAATATATATATTATGATTGGAATCTGAATCGATAGCCACGAATTTACACGAATGAACACAAAATAAAAGATAATTTGCCACTGACTTACACAGACTTCAAAATTAGACTACGGCATAAAGAAAAGAAATATGAGATTAATTATCCACTCTGCCCCTTGCATCGTGGACAGACTTTTAAAGACTTTTAACGTAGAGGAAAAACAAAAGAAAAGTTTGACCTCTCTGCTCAATGCATCGTGGACAGACTTGCACAGACTCTGATAGTGACGGGTAGTAAATTTACTATCTAATTCTTTAATATATCTTATTTGAATACAGTGAGAGGAGTTTTACGATAAAAGGAATTATCAATAACATGACATCAGTTATAAAATGACGCATGAAGGGGAGAATTAGATGAAGGATGTTTCTGAGAAGACAGAATTTGTTAAGAAGTATTACGGCAGGGTACTTCAGAATAAAAGCGATTTGCAGACAAGCGCCTGCCGCTGCAGTGATGAACTGCTGCATCCTCTGGTCCGTGATATAGAGAAACAGCTTGATAATGAAATATTGGCCAAATTTTACGGGTGTGGGTCACCTGTCCCTCCTGACCTTGAAGGACGTGTGGTTCTTGATCTGGGATGCGGGACCGGTAAGGATGTTTTTATAGCGTCCAGGCTTGCAGGACCTGAGGGATATGTCATTGGTGTCGACATGACGGATGAACAGCTTGAGGTTGGTCAACGGCATATTGATTCTCAGATGGAAAAATTTGGATATTCAAAGCCGAATGTTGATTTGAAAAAAGGGTATATCGAAGACCTGAAAAGTATCGGCATTGAGGACAACTCCGTGGATGTACTTATCTCAAACTGCGTTATTAACCTATCAACAGATAAGAGGGCGGTCTTTTCAGAAATTTTCCGTGTTTTGAAGCCCGGGGGGCGAACTGTATTTTTCCGATGTCTTTGCCGGGCGGAGGGTGCCCGCGCACTTGCAGGAAGACCCTCTGTTACACAGCGAATGTATCGGCGGCGCGCTCCGGAGGTTGTTAAGGGACATGGGATGTCCGGACTATCGTGTTGTCGCAAAGAAGAGGATTAATCTTGGCAACCCGGCGATAGAGAAGAAGGTGGGCATGGTGGATTTTTATTCCATGACTGTCCGCGTGTTTAAACTGAACAGTCTGGAGGATATCTGTGAAGACTATGGGTAGGTAGCGAACTATCTTGGCACCATCCCGGGATATCCCCACGCTTTTGATCTTGATGATCACCACAGGTTCATCACCGGAAAGCCGATGCTGGTTTGCGGGAATACGGCACTGATGTTGAAGGAGACCCGCTATTCAAGGCATTTTAAGGTTGAAGGCAACAGGTCGACACATTATGGCCCGTTTGACTGCGCGCCAGCCTCTCTGAAACACGAAGGGGACGGCGAGGGCGGGGGCGCTTGCTGTTGATTCATTTAGCCACGAATTTACTCGACTGAATACAAAAAAAGATAATTCGCCACAGACTTTCACAGACTTTTAATGTAGGGAAAAAAGGAAGAAAAAAGGTTTGATCTTTGATTTTTGATTTTATCACTTGAACCCTTGAATCCCTGACCCTTGGAACCCTTATAAGTATTTCACTGGTTATGTCACGAAATATTCTAACATTTTTTGTATTGCTGGCTCTCCTGCTTCCTGTTATGCCTGCTTTTGCCAGTGACCCGGGGAATTTTCTCCATGACGAGTTTGACACCCTTGACCACTGGAAACCGCTCCTTTTTCCAAAGATAGAGAAATATTCGGTCTATTCAATTGTGAAAGAGGGAGAAAACTCTTACCTTAAGGCGGAGAGCAACGCATCCGCATCAGGTATGGTTTTTAAGAAAGAGTTCAACGTCTTTGAATATCCAAAGGTCAAGTGGGCATGGAAGGCGGGTAACGTCTACAGGAAGGGGGACGCGAATGATAAGTCAGGGGATGATTATCCGGTGCGGGTATATATCTTCTTTAAGTATGAACCTGAAAAGGCCTCATTCAGCAGGAAGGTGAAGTATGGCATCGCGAAGAGACTTTACGGGGAATACCCCCCGCACAGCAGTCTGAACTATATCTGGGCAAACAGGAAGCATGACAGGAGGGTAATTCCCAGCGCCTTTGCGTCTGATTCCAGGATGATTGTTCTTCAGGCCGGTTTGGAAAGAATCGGTCAATGGGTTGAAGAGGAAGTTGACATATTAAGGGATTACAGGGAGATCTTTGGGTCAGACCCTCCTCCAATAACCAGCATCGCGATCATGAACGACTCCGATAACACCGGCGAGAGTTCGGTCTCTTTTTTCGATTATATTGAGGTATACAGGTAG
>CAXMSH010000110.1:0-4933 GCA_964195875.1 Thermodesulfovibrionia bacterium | reverse complement strand
CATAGTGGTGTGGGAAAACGGGGAATTCATAAAGGACGACTACAGGCTCTTCAGGATAAAGACAATAAAGGGTATAGACGATTTTGCCATGATAGGTGAAGTAGCAGACAGATATTTTAAGAAGCTATCAGGGACAGTAAAGCCCTCCGGAGTAACAGCAGGAGAAAATGAAAAACCTCCTGACCTGCTCCTAATCGACGGGGGGAAAGGACAGCTTATGTCAGCAGTAAGGGCCATGAAACCTTTTGCACTGCCGATTGAGATAGCAGCAATCGCAAAAGCAAAAGTTATGACCAGGGCAAACAGACTATCGTCTGAAGACCTTCAGATGATTCCGGACAGGATCTACCTGCCAGGAAAAAGAGATGCCGTTCTTCTTGAACCGGCAACGGCATCCACACATTTGCTTCAGCGAATACGCGACGAGGCGCACAGGTTTGCTATCAGCTACCACAAGAAACTCCGATCAAAAAGGACCCTTGAATCTCCGCTAGAGAAGGTCAGGGGAATCGGGAAAAAGAGGAGGCTTATGCTTCTGAGACACTTTGGCAGTGTCTCTTCAATAAAAAAGGCCTCACTGGATGAACTGGCAAACATCAAAGGGATGAACAGGAAGGTTGCCGTTGAACTGAAGCGTTCGCTTAACCCGAATAATGCATTAAAGAAACCACAGAGAGCACAGAGGATAAATAAATAATGGAAAAATCTATATTTTTGTCTGATATTCTCTGTGACCTCTTTGTTTTATCCGTAGGATATCATTAACAAATGCTTCGCACCTGCCTGCTCGCTCGCCTCGGGGCGAAGCAACGGGCCTTGATTCGGCGAAGCGGGTCGGTCTACGACTCATTGAGCAGACAGGTAAACGAGTGCACAGAGGCAAGTACCGTCTGGTACATGCCAGAGAAAAGAGTATAAATTTGTTATTTTTATTCTATCATAGTTATGTTTCTCTGTGTCCTCGCTTAGAAGCGCCTACTTCTGGCTGTGGTGGATTGCAGTCTTTGGATTAAAGGATGATCAACAGGAAGAAGATAAAAAAATATATAATGGAACTCCATGGGAAAGGGGTAACCAACGTTGAGATTAAGAAGCTTGGCTCAGGTGTGCAGGGAGTTGGTTTTCTTATAAATGTCAGCACTGTTGACGGGCCCATATCATATGTTATCAAGGGGCTCTTTCCCAGTGGGCTGGGTCATGACTACCCTTCTGACAGGGCGGGGGTATTCCTTCAGGACCTCGATGACTTCAAGAGACTGCCGCGACATGTGAAGGCCGTTGATGTCCTGTGCGAGAAGGCTGACGGTTCAATAAAATCCATCGGAGGCGGCAGGGAATACTACCTGCTAATGGAGAGGGCAGGAGGAAAGCACTACTTTAACGACCTTGAAGGATTCTCAAAAAAGGAGAGTCTTGAGGCTTCTGACATTGAAAAGATCAGAAGTATGACCTCATATCTATCGAAAATCCATTCTGTTAAAGAAACCTCCAGACCGCTTTACTGGAGAAAGATAAGGGACATAATAGGCCACGGTGAGTGTTTGATGGGGGTCTTTGATACATACCCTGACGGAACGATAAGCTACGGGGAGATGGCTGATATTGAAAAAAAATGCGTGGACTGGCGGGCAAGACTTAAGAAAAAAACTGAGAGGCTATGTCAGGTCCATGGGGATTTTCACCCGGGGAATATATGGTTTAAAGAAAAAGGTGACTTTATACTCCTTGACAGAAGCAGGGGGGCATATGGTGACGCGGCAGATGACGTAACCGCGCTGACAATAAATTATATCTTCTTCTCAATAAATTATTTTGGTGATCTGCGGGGGCCGTACAGAGAAGCATTCAGTCTCTTCTTCAGGGAATATCTCCAAAAGACCGGGGATACAGGGCTGTTAAAAGTATTAGCGCCATTTTATGCTTTCAGGGGAGCGGTAATAGCAAACCCCGTCTTCTATCCCGAAGTATCAAAGGTTAAGCGGAGGAAGATATTAAACTTTGTTCATAACGTTCTGAACGCACGGTCATTCAACCCCGAGAGGGCAAATGAATACTTAAAGAAAGGATTCAAGGGTTAAAGGGAGCTGTCTCAGGACTGAGCCTACCACCCTGTAGGTGCTATTTCAATTACATACAATAAGGAAACATCATAAAAACAAAAAGAAGACATCTCCAATTCAGTAATATAAACAAAAGAAGGTGAAAGGTAGGGGGAAAGCTTAAGTTCAGGCAATTGATAGGTGACTGAAATCTTGTTTTTGAATCCTGTCTCAGAATGCAATATTTTAATTGTTAATTAGGTAATACGATTCCGGAAAGTATACTCCCCTCTGGCGGTGCCGAAGTTTACCCGCCTTTGGCGAGGTTTTCACCTGCCTTAGGCAGCGCCAGAGGCGATCAGGGCCGAAATGACGAACAGGGACAGGCTTTGCCGGCCTGTCCCTGTTTATCGGGGAATAAGGAACTGTTGAGATTATTACATGCAATTTTCCACACCAATGCTAGTAGAGCCACATTTTATAACCTGAACTCTGATGACAGGAGTTTTTTATTAAGAAGGTGGTTCAGGTGTTTTTCAATTATCAATGAGAACTCTGAAAGTATCTCCTCGGGGGGCTTTAAACGGCAGGTTATATTCAAAGGCCAGTCTATGCTGTGAGCGTAAAAACTCAGGGTTTTGTCAGCAACTCTGATTGGAGGCTTTTTGGACAAAGAAGGCTGCGCAGAGGCACACCTGCTGCAGAGGATGGTCCCGGAATCAGGGTAGAAATTATTGCTTTTCTTTCCGCACTTCCCGCAGTCCTTAAGTCCAGGGGCATATCCTGTAATAGCGAGCAGACGGACCTGTGCTATCAGGAATAACGCGTCTTTTGCTCCCTCCCCTGACGATCTTGCAAGTTCGAGTATATCAAGGAATAGGTTGAATACCCGTTTATTTGGAATGGACTCGGGTATTAGTGAGATTATGATTTCTGAGAGTTTCGATATATTAATATAATTATCATAGCTCTCTCTCAGCTGGTGGAATGAACTGATAACGTCTGACTGTGTAATCTTTGGCATTGACTGTTCTTTGCCCCAAAGGGATATCTTTGCGTAGGTCAGGGGCTCCAGACTGCTGCCAAACCTGCTTCTGGTTTTTCTGGGGCTTTTGGCGAAGGCCTTGATTATACCTCTGTCAGATGTCAGGTAAGTTACAATCAAGTCTGCTTCGCCGTACTTCTGTGTCCTTAGGACGATACCTTCTGTTCTTGATAACACTTTTATTTATAATGCGGAGGCCCTGAGGGGATCATTGTAATGAGGAATGAACAGCATGTAGCTAAATACTAAAATGAATATGACTACATTACATTCCCGAAGTCTTCAGGTTTGAGATTTTTCAGCCAGTCTTCCAGTTCGTCATTGGTTTTAAACTCTATTACGTTTTCATCAACATAAATTGGTGCGTTCACTCTTATAGCTACGGCAATCGCGTCACTTGGCCTTGAATCGATAGGGGTCTCTCTCCCGCCATTATCAACATATATCCCGGCGTAATAAGTATTGTCGATAATATCGCTTATAACGACTTTGGTAATCTTCATATTCATCTCAGATATTACATTTTTGATCAGGTCATGTGTCAGGGGTCTGGGAGTGGCTATCTTACCCATGGCAAGAGCGATAGAATCCGCCTCGGGTTTGCCGATCCATATCGGAAGCGTGTCGTTGCCTCCTATTTCCTTCAGGAGCAATATGTACATGTTGCTCCTTGGATCAAACAGTAACCCCTCTATTCTCATCTGTTTTGCCACGAAAACTCTCCTTCAATCAATGATTAAATCAACTTAAATATGATACCTTATTATCCAGATATTTTCTATAAAAGCAGCTTTCTGTCTACATATTAATTCAGAAGGATGTGCTGAAATGGAGTAATGAACCCGCATATTTCATGAAGGCGGCAGGCTCTCAGTTTATTCATGATAGCAATACATTATTCAGGCTAAGTGCGGGTTGCACTTTATGCCAAACCTTTATGAAATACGCGGACTGGACATGACACGATCATAAGCATTACGCAGAATCTTCAACGCCTCATACGGATCATTTTCACCGGGACATGCATTAGGTGATAACCTGACAGGATAACCGTTCATTTTTTCCAACACAGGAAGGGAATGTTTGGATGTTGGTGAAATTCCCACAACAAATCCATTTTGTTTTACTGTTTCAGGCTGATTTTCAGCATCGACAGGCGCAATTGCGGGTATGCCGGAAGTTACTTTCACACCCATATTAGCAGCCGTTGCTACAATCTCTTTTCCCTGTTCAATACCTGCATTTTTCAGCCATAATGTTGTAAAGAATTGCGCATCTGCCATTCTATTAAAGATAAACTCTTTAAAAAACTCATCCAGTCCTTTATTGAGAGAGACCCCTCTCGGCTGATAAAATTTCTTATTAACCCATGATATGTGCTTCTGGTAATCTCCATTAAGCATTGCCATGTAATAAGCCGATTGAAGTCTGTAATGACTGTTCAGTCTGGAAGAGACGGCAAGATTTGTAATTCTCTTTGATATCTCCGCTTCGGGACCACTGGCAATCCAGGATATTTTTTCGTGCGGACTGAATTCTTTGGTCGTCATCCTTACAAGAACAACTTTCTTCATGGAAGGATGGGAAAGATTTACAGGTCCTTCATCCTGCGCGTTCTCTAAACCCACACCACAACTTTCATACGCGTCGTCAAGATGATGAACCACTCCATTGGAATTGCAAATTTCAGCTGTCTCATAAACATTATCCATCTTGATATTTAGACCTGTAGGATTGTTGTATCTGATATTTCTCCAAAAACAGGAAGGCCGGTATTTTTTTATGAGACTCTCGAGAGCTTTTGTATCAGTTCCATCTTTACTCATCGGTACTCCTATTACTATGAAAC
>CAXMSH010000109.1:0-4942 GCA_964195875.1 Thermodesulfovibrionia bacterium | reverse complement strand
GCATCTTTCCAGATACATAAGCCAGTATCTTCTGCCCGTTTTCAAGTTCTACCCTGAACGTTGCATTAGGCAGATTTTCGAGGATTTTCCCCTGAACCTCTATGGCGTCTTCTTTCGGCATTACAAAGTTGTGTATTATACTGTATTACTAAGTTTTAGTCAATATAACAGGGCCATTTGATGTGATGGCCACAGTATGTTCAAAATGCGCTGACAACTTCTTATCCTTTGTCACAGCGGTCCAACCGTCATCCAGAATTTCAACATCCCATGTGCCTGCATTTACCATAGGCTCGATAGCCAGTGTCATCCCTTCTTTCAGCATAGGACCATCTCCCTGCCTACCGAAATTTGGAATCTGCGGGTCCTCATGGAGCTCTCTTCCTATGCCATGACCGACAAAGCTTCTGACAACAGAGAAACCCTCACTCTCCGCCTGGTTCTGGATGGCTGAGGAGATATCAAAAAGCCTGTTCCCCGCAACTGCCTTCTCGATCCCCAGATAAAGTGATTTCTCCGTAACCGATAGAAGTTTTTTGGCAGCGTTTGAAACCTCTCCAACTGTCAGCGTCAGCGCTGCATCTCCATAAAAACCTTTGTAATATACCCCGGTATCAAGACTGACAATATCGCCTTTACGCAGCCTTTCAGAAGAAGGTATTCCATGAACAACCTGCTCATTTACTGAGGTACATATACTCGCTGGAAAACCCCTGTATCCCTTGAAAGCCGGGGTCGCCCCTTTTGATTTAATATAAGACTCGGCAAATGTATCGAGTTCAAGGGTAGTGACATCCGGGGCAACTATATTTCTTATCTCTTCCAGCACCTCTGCTACAATACGGCCGGCAGCTGCCATTCTTTTTATCTCATCCTGTGATTTAAGTATTATCAACAATAAGTCCGAATCCAGGAAGATACATGGATATATCTACTCAAATCATCTCCTGCCGCGCATCCTGCCTTTCTTTAGAAATCCATCATAGGAGCGTGTAACAAGATGCGACTCTATCTGAGAAATAGTATCAAGAGCTACCCCGACCACGATAAGTATGGAAGTCCCCCCAAAATAAAAGGGAACATTAAAATATCCTCTCAGAATATCAGGAAGTATACAGACTGCGGAAAGATAGACCGCCCCGCCGAAAGTGATTCTCGCGAGGACCTTATATATATAATCCGAAGTTCTCTGACCGGGTCTTACCCCGGGAATAAAACCTCCGTACTTCTTGAGATTATCAGCTATATCTACCGGATTAAAGATAATCGCAGTATAGAAATAACAGAAAAAGAATATAAGCCCGACATAAATAATTGTATAAACCGCGCTGCCCGGGGTTAGCATGTTTGAAAACGTCTGCACCCATGGAATCGCAATAAACCCGGCAATCGTAGCAGGAAACATAAGAAGAGAAGAAGCGAATATCGGAGGAATAACACCTGATGTATTCACCTTAAGAGGGAGATGTGTATTCTGCCCGCCATAAATCTTTCTGCCCACAACGCGTTTCGCATATTGCACCGGTATCTTTCTCTGACCGCGTTCCATAAATATAATGAACCCGATTACAACAACCATCATCAATACAACTATCAGCATCACTATTATATGTAATTCGCCGGCCCTTATCAGTGATATTGAACTGATAATAGCATTCGGGAAACCAGCAACTATACCAGCAAAAATTATAAGGGAAATCCCATTACCGATCCCTCTCTCCGTTATCTGCTCACCCAGCCACATAATAAACGCGGTCCCTGATGTCATGGTAATCATCGTAAGCAGCCTGAACTCCCAGCCAGGGTTCTGAACAAAACCCTGACCCATGGTCTCAATTCCCACTGCTATCCCGAGTGACTGAATAATGCTTATGAATACTGTCCCGTAACGGGTATATTGTGTAATCTTTTTTCTTCCGCTTTCCCCTTCCTTGGCGAGTTTACCGAGGTGAGGGATAACTACTGTCAAGAGCTGGAGTATGATGGACGCGCTGATATACGGCATTATGCCGAGCGCGAATATCGTGGCCCTGGAGAGCGCACCTCCTGAGAACATGTCAAAGAAACCCATGAGTGCGCCGCCCTGGGCATGAAGGAACTCACTCAGTTTTTCACCATCAATCCCGGGGGTTGGTATGTGCGCACCGACTCTGTATACGGCAAGTAAAGCAAGAGTAAATAGTACCCTGCTTTTAAGCTCGGCTATCTTGAAAATATTCTGTAATGTATTAACAATACTGGTCATTATTCAATAATCCTGACATTGGTTGCACGCAACATGTCGACTGAAGGATGAAAAGAAAAAATCATAAAGGCAAACATGGACTTAAATAATCTCGACACTTCCCTGGGCTTTTATTATCTTTTCCTTTGCGGATGCACTGAAGGCATGTGCATTAACGGTTACCGGTCTTGTGAGTTCTCCCTTGCCAAGGATCTTAATCATCTTTTTAGTGCTCTTCACCACACCAACGGACTTAAGGACATCAGGCGTGATTATAGATTCTGTAAGGCCGTTAATAACTTCAATATTTACAACATTAAACTGCTTCTGAAATATATTGGTAAAACCCCTCTTGGGAAGACGACGCTGCAGCGGCATCTGCCCGCCCTCAAATCCAGCCTTTGTACCTCCACCGCTTCTTGCTTTCTGCCCCTTATGTCCCTTACAGGATGTCTTTCCATGACCGGACCCGATACCTCTACCTACCCTCTTTCTCTTCTTCCGGCTTTTAGGCTCGGGAGCTAACTCTTCTAACCTCACTTATTCCTCCTGCTATTAATCAAGGTTCCATAATTATCAAAAAACATATATTCAATCATCATCATTTCTTCCTGTCGCCCTTTGCTTCGCTCACATCAAGCATATGTGATATCTTGTGAATCATGCCCCTTATCATTGGAGTATCCTCATGCAGAACCTCATGGTTAATCCTTCTCAAACCGATCGCCCTGACAATCTTCCTCTGTTTTTCAGGCTTGCCTATCACACTTCTTATTAATTTTATACTTAGGCTCTTTTTCATCTCTGTCACTTTACCTTACAATTCAGCTACGCCAGTTCTCCTGGCAATGCTGGACTTATCCTTCAGGTTAATAAGGCCATTTAACGTAGCCCTTATGGTGTTTATGGAATTCCTGCTGCCCAATGATTTGGTAACAATATTTTTTATACCGACAACTTCCATAATCGCTCTCACCGGTCCACCGGCTATAAGACCGGTTCCCGGTCTTGCCGGCATCATTACCACCCTTCCGGCACCGAACTTACCTGTAATTTTATGAGTTATTGTTCCATCTATAATAGTGATCTTTACCAGTGACCTCTTGGCATTTTCAACAGCTTTTCTTATCGCTTCAGGAACCTCACCAGCCTTACCCTTTCCAAAACCCACATGACCACCGTCGTCGCCAACCACAACAAGAGCAGTAAAAGAGAAACGCCTGCCGCCCTTTACCACCTTGGCAACCCTGTTTATATTAACCACTTTATCTTTTAAAGTAAGGCCTTCATGGTCTATCCTTTTCACTATACCTCCCTCTCTAACTTGCAATTAATGATCAAAATATCAGACCACCTTCTCTTGCGGCCTCGGCAAGTGCCTTTACCCTGCCGTGGAAGAGATAACCACCCCTGTCAAAAACCACCTTTTTTATGGTATGAGCGACAGCTCTCTCTGCAACAAGAGATCCAACCAGCTTCGCAGCTTCTATATTCCCGCCGCTCTTGACCCTGTCATTCAGATCACTGTCAATAGTTGACGCACTCACAAGGGTTCTGCCTGAGAGATCATCTATTATCTGTGCATATATGTGCTTTGTGCTTCTGAAGACATTGAGTCTGGGAATATCGCTGGATCCGCTAACCTTTTTTCTGACCCTTTTATGCCGTCTTTTTCTGGCCTCTTCTTTATTGCTGCTCAAATTTATCTCCTGACCACTACTTACTGGCCTTGCCGGCCTTAAGTTTTATATGCTCTCCCTTAAACCTGATTCCCTTGCCTTTATAAGCGTCAGGGGGTCTAAGAGTACGAATGTTGGCGGCAACCTGACCTAAAAGCTGCTTGTCAATTCCCTGAATACTAAGCTGTGTCTGCTTCTTATCAACCTCCGCGCTAACTCCCTCAGGGAGGGCAAACTCAACAGGATGCGAGTAGCCAAGCGTAAAGTCAATTTTATTTGCCTGTACCTGCGCCCTGTATCCTACACCAATAATATCGAAATCAATCCTATAACCACTACTTACTCCGGTAACCATATTAGAAATAATGCTCCTGGTTGTCCCGTGCAAAGAACGAAAATGTTTTGTTTCAGCAGGCCTGTCAACTATGAGATTATTATCCTGCATCGTCACCTTCATCCCGGCGGGAATATCCCACGCCAATTCTCCCTTAGGTCCTTTCACCGCAATGGAACTTCCCTGAAGCTTAACGTTTATGCCGTCAGGCAGACTAATAGGGTTCCTGCCTACCCTTGACATATCGCCTCCGGTTCAAAACATTCATGTTTAAAAAATATAATTACCATATATAACATAAAACCTCTCCGCCTACTCCCTCACTCCTGCATACGTCGTCAGTGAAGATACCTCTGGATGTTGATAGTACCGCTACTCCATACCCACCCATAACCTTTGGAATCTCCTGTTTTCCGACGTAGACCCTTCTGCCCGGTTTGCTTATTCTCTTAAGTCCTGTGATTATCCTTTCTTCACCCTCTGTCTGCTTCAGAGATATCCTGATAATTCCCTGCTTCTTGTCTTTAAAAACCTTGTACGCCTTAATAAAACCTTTTTCCTTTAATGCCCTTGTCAATTCTATCTTAAGTTTTGACGCCGGGACATCAAGCTTCTCATGTCTTGCCATGTTGGCGTTTCTTACCCTTGTAAGTAAATCTGCTACTGGATCAGTCATCATAATATTACACCTCTACCAACTTGATT
>CAXMSH010000108.1:0-4979 GCA_964195875.1 Thermodesulfovibrionia bacterium | reverse complement strand
TCTCTTTCAGTCTGTTCAGAGCTGAACTGATCCCTGAACCTATTGCCGTGCCATCTTCGATCATGCCGATCTTCACCCTGTCCATGTTCTGAATTAACCAGCCGTAATCAAGCGTAAGTGGTGAGACGGTGTATGCACTCGATGCAAAGGCGACAATCCCAATTCTGTCAAAGCTGCGGTTACTAATAAAGTTCTTCACAACATCCTTGACAACCTCAAGTCTGTTTACTCGTTTACCTCCTAGTTCAAAATCCTCTGCCAGCATGCTTGTTGATGTGTCTACAGCAAGAACAATATCAATCCCTTCGGTTTCCAGTATTGTTTCTTCAAGCATCAGCTGAGGCCTGCTCAGGGCTATAATAATCAGAAAAAGCACGGCAATCCTCAAAACAAATAAGCCATTAAGAAGCCTGACCCTGAAAGTTGTTCGTAATCCATTCAGGAGTTCCCCAGTAGAAAACTGAAAGGAAGGGGATAACTCACCTCTCTTGCTGAGCACGATCAGCAGAGCCGCGATCGGCAATAAGATTAATGTCCAGGGGTTTTGAAAAATCATAATACGGTGTCCGGTGGCCGGTTTCCAGTGGCCGGTTTACGGATCAAAGACTGCATGTATCTCATTAATTGTTTGCAAATTGTCTTATAACCATTAAATAAGTATTCATATTGTTCTTCTGTTCCATAGCCGCAATCATGCGCAAAATCAAGACATATTGTTACTTCTTCAGCAGAAGCGAGTGCATAAGTTAAAAATAATTTAAACTCATTGACACCTTTTCTGGAATGTCCTTCACCAATATTGTTACACACGGATTTACTTGCCCTGCGAATCTGACTACCGTTTTCATACAGTTCAAACTTAGGCCAACTCAAAGAAAATTTATGAATTTCTAAAGCAAGTGTATATGCCCTTTTATATACATCTAATTCACGATAGTCTTTAATGTTCAAAATTCCTCCTCTTTACGGTGTCCGGTTTCCGGTTTCCGGTTTCCGGTGTCCGGTTTCCGGTTTCCGGTGTCCGGTGTCCGGTTTCCTGCAACTGGTCACTGGTCACTGGTCACTCGTCCCCTTGGCCCCTTGAATCCATCGGGTTTTGTTTCATCAATAAGTCTCCGGGCTGAAACATGACTCTTCTCGATCTCTTCGGTCTCCGGGCTGTACTTCGCAAACTTCACCATATCGCAGTGCGAGAGGAATTCCCCAAGTAGGCCTTTCTGTTCAGAATTCAGATCTCTTGATTCTCTGACGCTGTACAGAAATTCCTCGGTTGTCATCTCGGGGGCCTTCAACCGGAAGCGGTTTTCCAGATATCTTCTAACAATACCGGATAGCGAGGTGTAATACTCCATTATCCTGCCTGTTTTTGGATAGTTCTTTTTCTCCAGTTCCGTAAGCGCTTCATAAGCTATTTCATGCGCCGGACGGGGTGGAGGAATGATCTGTTTTAAAGCACCTCTCTTTTTAAGAATGAAAATAACGGCTAATATGATAATGACAGCTGCAGCTACTGCAAGTAGTACATAAAGGTATGTCAGATCCCGGTAACGGAGTGGGCCCTTTATGTCCTGCAGTTTCGCTGTTTCAGTATCTTCTTCATTAAGAACGCTTTTAACTTCTATCTCTATCTCTTCGGAATGAATTTCTTTCCAGTCTGTTTTTCCCTTTAATCTGTATTTGACCCCTACGGAAGGAATAGTGAGACTGCCGGTCTCAAATGTATCAAGGATGTACCACTGAATCAGCGTATGAGTGCCGAAAAGGCCTCCTTTTGATGACCCGAAGTCCTTGATCGCAAATTCAGCAAGGGTGTCGCCGAATTCAGGGAACTCGATATCTATTCCCTTTTTTGATTTTACCGTGATCGTATATTTTATTTTATCGCCGATGCTTACAGCGTTTCTGTCCACTTCAGCATTGACAGAAACAGGCATTTCAATGTTTACCTTGTCTGCCGCATCAGCAGAGCCCAGAAAAAGGAATAGTATAATAATTATTCGGAACAATTCTTATCTTATATTCTCCTTTCCCGCATTCTGAAAAATTTATATAATTCATGTGCATAAGGTATATCAGTCCTGACATCAATGTGGTCGACATTGATGGATCTCAGAAGTCGCTGTCTTTCATCAAATATTCTTTTCGAGTTGATGGAATAATCTTTTCTTACTGTTGAACTGGATGTGTCGACAAGAAAACCCTTTCCGGTTTCAGCATCCTCAAGATTGATGATGCCGATGTCAGGAAGGTCCAGCTCGCGCGGGTCAGTGATGGAGAGGGCGACGATGTCATGCCTTTTATTGGCAATGGACAGAGATTTCTTAAAGTCTTTATCATAAAAATCGGAGATGACGAATGTAACTGCCCTGCGGTTGATCACCCTGTTTAAATGTTCAAGGGCGCCGGGGATATCCGTGCCTTTACCCTCAGGCTCAAAATATAACGCCTCCCTGATAATCCTTAATACATGACGGAGTCCTTTTCTCGGAGGCACAAACTTTTCAATCCTGTCGGTAAACGCGATAAGCCCTACCTTGTCATTGTTTTTCACAGCTGACATCGCCAGCACAGAGCAGAGCTCGGCAGCGAGCCTGCTTTTCAGCTTGTTTACGGTACCGAAATATGATGACCCCGAGATATCAAGGAGTATCATTATGGTAAGCTCTCTTTCTTCGGTGAATTTTTTAATAAATGGATGCCCGGTCCTTGCGGTCACATTCCAGTCAATAGAACGAATATCATCACCGGGCTGGTATTCCCTGACCTCATCAAAATCCATGCCCTTACCCTTAAAAACGCTATGATAATGGCCTGCAAATACATCAGTAACCATACGCGAAGTGGTTATCTGGATGCGGCGGATCTGTTGTAAGGTCTCTTTAGGGATCATAATACGGTGTCCGGTTATCAGTGTCCGGTTTCCAGTGTCCGGGAACCGGCTATAGGCAACTGGCCATGGTTCCTACGGAACCTCTACCTCATCAAAGATCTTCTTAATGATATCGTCGGATGTCTTCTCCTCTGCTTCTGCCTCATAACTGACGATCACCCTGTGCCGTAAGACATCAGGACCGATGGATTTGACATCCTGAGGGGTAACATATCCCCGTCCCTGTACAAATGCGTATGCCTTGGACGCGATATTGAGGTAGATGGTGGCGCGCGTTGAAGCGCCATACTGAATGAGGCTTGAGAGTTCATCCAGTTTATACCTGGCCGGCTCTCTTGTTGCAAAAACGATATCCAGAATGTATTTCTCAATCTTTTCGTCCATATATATCTCGTTCACCACACTTCTAGCCTTCCTGATCTCCTCAGGACCTACCACAGGTTTTACGTCAATGCTGCTGTTAGTGTATGCCATGCGTTTCATAATCCTGTGCTCTTCTTCCATGGATGGGTATGTGACGCTAATCTTCAGCATGAACCTGTCAAGCTGCGCCTCGGGAAGAGGGTATGTGCCTTCCTGCTCTATGGGGTTCTGGGTGGCAAGGACCATAAACGGATCATCAAGAGGAAAGGTATTCTCGCCGATAGTGACCTGTCTTTCCTGCATAGCCTCCAGAAGGGCGCTCTGGACCTTTGCGGGCGCCCTGTTTATCTCATCGGCAAGTATCATATTTGAAAAAAGAGGTCCCTTCTTTGTCGTAAAGTTTCCGTCTTTCGGGTTATAGACAAGTGTGCCTATCAGGTCGGCAGGGAGCAGGTCAGGGGTAAACTGTATCCTCTGAAATTTTGTGTTGATTGCGCCGGCCAGCACCCTGACCGACAGGGTCTTGGCAAGCCCGGGAACCCCTTCAATCAGTATGTGCCCGTTTGCCAGAAGCGCTACAAGAAGCCTCTCGATAAGGTATTTCTGCCCGACTATTACTTTTTCAATCTCTGATACAAGATTCTGGACAAATATGCTTTCCTGCTTTACCTTTTCGTTTATGGCAGTTATTCCGCCTTCAGTCATATTGAACGCCTCCTTTATTTGATGATGGAAAGATACTGCAATACGGAGCAGTTGATATACTTAGCACTCCAACTCTTAGAGCGCTAATTATATAAAATATTTCGATGAAAATGTCAAGAGTGAGATGGCATTATTCCTTAACCCGTATAATGCATTCAGGAAACCACTGAGAGCACTGAGGAGAAATAATTTATGAAATAATCTTTATTTTTGTCTGTTATTCTCTGTGTCCTCTGTGGTTAATTGCAGTTTTTTCGTTTAACTAAAAACCTATCGACTTCGGAGAACGAGGGCAGGGGATGACATCGCGGATATTGGCCATGCCGGTTATGTACTGAACAAGCCGCTCAAAGCCCAGGCCGAACCCCGCGTGGGGCGCTGTCCCGAACCTTCGGAGGTCGAGATACCACTGAAGGTTTTTTTTGGGAATCCCGTTCAGGTCTATCCGTTGTTCCAGAACCTCCAGACGCTCTTCACGCTGGCTCCCGCCTATAATCTCACCGATCCTGGGCACCAGCACGTCCATGGCGGCAACGGTCTTTTCGTCATCGTTAAGTCTCATATAAAAGGCCTTTATCCCTTCAGGGTAGTCTGTAACTATTACAGGCCCGCTGAATACCTCGTCTGTAAGATAACGCTCGTGCTCTGACTGCAGATCCACCCCCCACTCTACAGGGAAATCAAATTTTTTACTGCATGATTTCAGATGCTGTACTGCCTCTGTATAAGATATGCGGACAAATGATTTTTCAGACAGGTCTCTCAGCTCTTTGATGGAAGTCCTTTTAAAGAACTTCTCAAGAAAGGCGATCTCATTCTCACATCTCTCAAGGACCCTTTTACATATGAAATGGATAAAATCTTCCGCGAGATCCATATCGTCCACGAGGTCGGCGAATGCCATTTCGGGCTCAATCATCCAGAACTCAGAGAGATGGCGTGAGGTATTGGAGTTCTCGGCCCTGAATGTCGGGCCAAAGGTATAGACATCACCGAGCGACAATGCCATAAATTCCGCTTC
>CAXMSH010000107.1:0-4996 GCA_964195875.1 Thermodesulfovibrionia bacterium | reverse complement strand
ATTATAATGGAGCATAAAGGCCTTCCTTGAATCTCCTTCGAGCGCGTCTATCCTCTGCTCGTCATCTGCAGTTCCCAGTGTAACGACTACAAGGGCCTGGGTTTCACCCCTTACAAAAAGTGCCGATCCGTGTGTCCGCGGAAGGATTCCGACATAGCTGTTTATCTCTCTAATCTCGTCAGACTTGCGTCCGTCGGTTCTTAATCCTGTCTCCAGTATCATGTTCCTTACGAGATTCTTCTCAATCTTGTTGAAGCCTGAAGCTATATCCTTAGAAATATCCTTATCTTCAGAATTTAATTCCGCAATGACATCCTTAAGGATTAAATCAAGGGAATCCTGTCTTAATAATTTATCCGAGATTAATATCGACTCTTTAATCCTGTCGAGCGACAGGTCTGATACTCTCTTTAATAACTCTTCATCGGTCTTTGGTGGGGGAACAGGCCTCTTCTCTTTTCCTACCATGGATACAAGCTTTTTCTGAAATTCTATAATAGGCAGTATCTCTTTATGCGCAAGGTTAAGCGCTTCAAGCAGTAATTCCTCCGATATCTCAATTCCACCGCCCTCCACCATAAGTATGGCTTCTTCAGTGCCGGCCGCTATCAGGCTGAAATCACATGCTTCGATCTCCTGAAGGTCAGGGTTGACAACCAGGGTGCTGCCGATGATACCTATCCTTACAGCGCCTACCGGGCCGTTAAACGGTATGTTAGAGATGCTGAGAGCTGTGGAGATACCTATAATCCCAAGTATATCTGCTATGTTTTCGTCGCCAAAGGAGAGTACAGTTACTATCCCCTGAGTTTCCGAGAAGAAGCCGTCAGGAAAGAGGGGCCTTGTGGGTCTGTCGATAAGGCGGGAAACCAGGGTCTCTTTTATACCGAGCCTGCCTTCTCTTTTAAAAAATCCCCCGGGAATCTTGCCGGCCGCGTAAGCCTTTTCCTGATAATCTATTGTGAGGGGGAAAAAATCAATGCCCTCTCTTGCTTCTTTCTTGGCAACGGCCGTAGCGAGTACAACGGAATCACCATACGTTACTACAACTGATCCGTCCGCCTGTCTTGCGAAACGTCCTGTTTCAAGTATAAGTGGCCTGTTCTTTATCTGGAGTTCAACTTTTGTCATTCAGTGCCTACTTTCTGATGCCGATCTCTTTTATTAGTTTCTCGTATCTGCTGTGGTCTATTTTCTTAAGATATATAAGCAGCCTGCGTCTTTGCCCCACGAGTTTCAGGAGGCCTCTTCTTGAATTAAAATCTTTTTTGTGTGCCATGAAGTGCGCGTTTAGTGAAGTGAGCCGCTCGCTTAAAAGCGCTATCTGGACTTCAGGAGAACCTGTATCCACGTCATGCAGTTTGTACTTATTGAGTATGGTTTCTTTTGTTTCTTTTGCCAGTGTCATTGGTATACCTTCCTGTCTTTATACAATAATTTTATATTTAGGATAGTAGCACATGATAGGGCAGTATGTAAAGCCCCCGTTAATCACGACAGTACCAGCATCGGCTTCTTCAAGGGGTTCCGCTTGATAAATAAGAAGCTGAAAAGTTATAGTATTTAGATTTTATTTATCAGGTAGTATAAACACGGAGGTTATAATATGTTTTCTGATATGGTATACGCAATGACGTCTTCGCCCGGAGGGGGGGAAGCACCCCAGGGAGCGGCAGGCCTTTTTTCATCTTTTCTGCCATTAATAATTATTTTTGCGATATTCTATTTCCTCTTAATAAGACCGCAGTCCAAAAAGGCAAAGGAACAAAAGGACGTCCTCGCTAGCCTGAAGAAGGGGGATAAAGTTATCACTACCGGCGGGATTCATGGTCTTATTGATGATATTGACGGCGGTATCGTCACTTTAAAGGTTGGGATCAAGGATGATGTCAGGATAAAGGTTGACCGCAATTTTATCGCGGGCATAAGAAAGGAAGGATAGTACTTTAGTGCAGAAGAAATTTCTATTAAGAGCCTCATTAATGGTTGCCGCTATAATACTATCTATAGTATATATACTGCCTTCCACCTCTCTCTTTTCGTCTATGCCGCAGTGGTGGAAAGATATCATGCCTGACAAGGGCATTATATTAGGGCTTGACCTGCAGGGAGGGGTGCATCTTGTTTATGAAGTTGATGGTGAGAAGGCGGCTGAAATTACAACTGAGAGGATTACCGGCAGCTTAACGAATATATTTAATGAAAAAGAGATTAAGGCCGTTGTCAAGAAAGAGGGCATGGAGATTACGGTATCACCCGTCACTGACGATATTAAGAAGCTGGTTGATGAGAATTATCCAAACCTTGATATTGTCTCCCGTACGGAGGAGATGCTTGTATATAAACTAAGCGACTCGGAAATCGAGAGGATAAAGGAGCTTTCCGTTGACCAGGCTTTAGAGACGATCAGAAACAGGGTGGACCAGTTTGGTGTCTCTGAACCCTCTATTCACACGCAGTCAACCAATGAGATCGTTGTTCAACTCCCGGGAGTAAAAGACGCCAACCGAGCGATAGAACTTGTCGGCAAGACCGCAATCCTTGAGTTTAAACTTCTTGATGATGAAAATGCCCTTGCCGCGGAACTCCCCGGTTCAATAACAGCGGGGGAAGAGGAGGAGCTTTTCAGAAAGTATGCTGAAAAAATCCCGGAAGACGATGAGATCCTTTTTGAGAGAGTTGAGGATGCAAAGACAGGGATTGTCTACAAGAAGGTATATCTTATAAAGAAGCAGACACTAATGACCGGAGAGTTTCTAACGGAAGCCCGCGTCAATATAGACCAGAGTTACAACGAGCCGTATGCCGGGATCTCTTTTGACTCAACAGGAGCTAAACTCTTTGAGCAGATTACAGCAAATAATGTAAATAAGAGGCTTGCGATCATTCTTGATGATAATGTCTATTCCGCTCCCTCCATCAGAGAGAGAATTGCGGGCGGTAACGCGCAGATAACAGGCAGGTTCACAATGGAGGAGGCAAAGGACCTCGCCATTGTTCTGAGATCGGGCTCTCTTCCGGCACCCCTGAAGATGCTGCAGAATGTTACGGTCGGTCCCTCCCTTGGGAGGGATTCTATTGATGCCGGTAAAAAGGCAGGCATTATAGCTTCCCTGCTTGTAATCATTTTTATGATTTTATACTACAGGGTTTCCGGTGTTATAGCCGATTTCGCGCTGGTGCTTAATATTGTCTTTCTCCTTGGCGTGTTAGCGGCGTTCAATGCAACGCTTACTCTGCCGGGTATTGCCGGTGTGATACTTGCCGTCGGCATGGCTGTAGACAGTAATGTCCTGATGTTTGAGAGGATAAGGGAGGAACTGAGGATAGGCAAGACACCGAGGGCGGCAATAGATTCCGGTTATGACAAGGCGTTCTGGACGATCTTTGACTCACATGTTACAACGCTTATTACCGCTCTGGTACTCTTCCAGTTCGGGACAGGTCCTATTAAAGGATTTGCCGTAACTCTTGGATGGGGGGTCTTTATTAACCTCTTTACCGCGCTGATAGGCACCAAGATGGTGTTTGATCTGATAATCTCAAAAAAGGAGATAAAGAAGCTGAGCATATGATAGAACTTTTAAAGAAAAAGACAAATATAGACTTTATGGGGAAGAGGATTTATTCCATTGTCTTTTCTGTAATTATGCTGATTATCGGCATTGTAGCTGTGATACAGATCGCAAGGGGCTCGGCAAATCTCGGAATTGATTTTGCCGGCGGCACCGCTGTGCAGATAAAGTTTAATGAGCATGTCCCGTTAAATGAAGTGAGGGACGCTCTGGTAAACGGGGGAATAAAGGATTTTGACCTTCAGGATCTGCCGACTGAGAACAAGGTGCTTATCAGGGTCAAAAAGAAAGACGTTGAACTCGGTAATCTGTCTAAAGATATAGTATCCGTTCTTTCCAGGAGATTTTCTGAGAGTAATGTTGTGGTGGATTCAACCACCGAGATAGGGCCAAAGGTTGGCGCGCGGCTAAGAAATGACGCCATGTGGGCGATTATAGCAGCCATAGCAGGCATACTTATTTATGTATCTTTCAGATTTAAATTCAGGTTTGGTGTAGGCGCTACCGCCGCGACCTTTCACGATGTCCTCGCCGTTCTGGGTATTTTCTATTTGATGGATAAGGAGATCAACCTTGTTATGGTAAGCGCCCTGATGATGCTGGCCGGGTATTCACTCACCGATACGGTGGTTGTCTTTGACAGGATCAGGGAGAATATCAGGGGCAGACGCAAGGAGTCCACGTATAATATTATTAACCAGAGCCTGAATGAAGTTCTTTCAAGGACTATAATTACCTCGTTAACCACCTTCTTTGCCGCTTTTGCACTGTTTCTTTTCGGTGGTGAAGTAATTCATGATTTTGCCATGGCCATTATGCTGGGCATTATCATCGGTTCATATTCCTCAATGTTTGTTGCGAGTCCTATCGTATATATGTTCGGGGATAAGGCGTTCAGTAAGAAATAAATTGCAGCCGTAGCCTTGCAAAGACTTATAAGCTATAACATATAACTTAAGCTCAAGCCGGCAAGCATCCTTCTTTTCAAGTAAAGATCTTTTCGAATCTGTCCATGACCCGTCTACCCTCTGGGCCGTAGACGACTCTTAGCGCGGGTTAGGGTAACGAAAATAAAGTAGTGAGCAGGTGGTCAATATGGACTGTCATTGGTTGGTGAACAGGACCAATCCTGAATTTTTAAAATACCTCTCTGAAAAGGCCTCTATATCAACAATATCCGCCCAGATACTGGTTAATCGCGGTATCAGGGATGCCGCTTCAATCAGGGATTTTCTTACCCCTTCCCTTGAAAATCTTCACGACCCTTTTTTGCTGCCTGATATGGAGAAAGCGGTTAACCGCATAAGGGAGGCTGTCAGGAAAAAAGAGACCGTCTTTATTCATGGCGATTACGATGCTGACGGCATAACATCTACTGCTTTTCTTGTTTCGATATTGACGCGGCTAGGTCTCAGGACTCT
>CAXMSH010000106.1:1554-5067 GCA_964195875.1 Thermodesulfovibrionia bacterium | reverse complement strand
TGATAACCCTTATGAAAAGGAAGAGGACGAGATAGATACCATAGAATCAATGTCAAAGCTCAAAAAGCCCTATATTGTATCACTGGCGCACCTGACTTTTTTCCCCGGTACTCCACTCGCTGAAAAAGCTATCGCTGATAAAATAGCGGACCCTGAGGCATATCTATTCAGGTATCTGGTTAAAATCGACAGAACCTACCTTAATAAACTGCTCGGGATAACTCCTTATGTACCACGATTCATTATCAGATATTTAAATCAACCTGAATTAAAGAGAGGAAGGTTTAACGAGGCGATAGTAAACATACTGGACTTTACAGTTAAGAGAAGTTTTGAACCTGCCATATTTTTATTTATTATGACAAGGTCCCTTAATTACAACTTAAAATGGACAGCCAGAACAATCCTGGGCAACTGGAGGGCGGCTATTTCAAAACTTATCTCAAACTATCTTGGAAAAGGCGACATGGAGTATGATCAACGACTGACACTGGCGAGAAAAAACATGCCTGAACTCTTCGATAAATAGGAATGTATTATTCAGTATAAATCCTTTTGAGCCTGGAGTAGTAATCCTCAATATCCGTTACAGGAATAATCTCAGATTTCTCTGTTAATATGGCGTTTGTTATAAATGCGCATATATCAGCCATATCACCTTCTTTTGCAAATACCATGCTTTTGGGGAAATAAACAAAATTTTCCGAGCAGGAAGGTTTTCTGATGTAGACCGCGAAATCCTTAAAAAAGAGTTTCCCATCACAACTCAGGGGCCTTACGATAAGATCTGCCATAGTATAGGCCTTTGACAAAAATTTGAGATCATCAGGGCCGGAAAAAACCACATTATCAGCCAGCCCCCCCACAGTCTCCTCTATTACATGCTGCAGCTTTATATATGATGTTTCCGCAAATGAAATAACTATCCCGATATCCCGGGTCTTCATGTAATCGGTGAGAAAATTACTGATAATTTCGAAAATAAAAGAAGGGTGGCTGACCCCGGAGAATATAATAATCCTCTTTTTATCCCGTAGCCTGCTGAATGCCAAACTACCGTCATCCTTTAAATCTTTTCCTTTTTCGATAAATAACGGGATCAACTCAAAATTCGGTTTCTTCCTGTATTTAGAGGCAGCGTCAAAGGTATCTTTATCCTGAAAAATAATCTTATGCGCAAATGAAAAAGCGAGATAAACGGTCTGCTCACCGCCCACCGGGCTCCTCATCTGACCTATTATGGAAAAAAGCTCTGAATGAAGGGTGATGACCGGCCTTACACGTAACACCCTGCCAATGAGTATGGCTGTCATGAGCTTCAGCAAACCCAGACGAGTGTAACCTTTTGTTAAACAATGCGTAACATCCCTCTTCCAGCTATAGCGAACAACCTTAAAAACAAAATCAATGTAGCTGTTAGCGTTAATAAATCCCTTCTCCTTTGAAGGGTTCTCGGATATATTGATAACAGAACATTCATTACCCTCTTCTCTCAGTTTTTTGAGTAATGAAAAGTTATGTATATTCTCATCCTCGTATGGAGGCGCAAAATTACCTATTAATAGAATCCGCATAGTTAATTGTTTTGCTATTAGTTATTGTTTATTAGTCATTCCGGCTTGTCCGGAATCGTGTTGCCTGATGACTCCCGACAAGTGGGAGTGACAAATCTTTTAGATAGCATCTTGTTACACATTAATACCCGCACAATTCCCCCGACAAGTCCCCGAAGAATCGGGACAGGCCGGCAGAACCAAATATTTCACCTTGAGTCGAGTATAACGCTGACTTCATCTCCTATTGACATGTTGAACTTTTTTGCCGCACTGTCCTTAAAGCTATAAAGCTCAACAAGACCGAAACTGTTTATAATTGATGAAAGTTTATCCCCGGAGGCAGGAGAATCCTCGTAATAATCAGCCATGGGTAAGCGCATGTCCTTATATACAACCCTCAGTTCTCCGTCAGAAGTCCCGGCTTTCATATCCTCAACCTTCTCTTTTCTTATATTTGTAATCGCATTACCGAAATTATCAATATATACTACCGCGCCCTTTATCAGATTGCCATTCTCTATCGTGGCTCTTAGAGTAGGGATTTTAACATAATCGGTGATCTCATCGCCAAACTTGTGGATGTCAATCCCCTTTGAAAGCCATGCCGCAACAGGAGCGAAAATATCACGTCCATGAAATGTTGAACCGCTCATATGCAGAAAGTGATGCGAAGCGGTCAGGTGTATGACCTTAACTTCCCCGGCGTCGGCTTCTTCAATGACATGTAAAAATACCCCGTTATCAGGCCCTATGAAATAGTGGCCGTTCGATATTACCAAAATAGGCCTGCGGCCCCCGCCTACTCCCGGATCGACAACCACTACATGTATTGATGCGGAGGGGAAGTATCCGTAACTCATGGATATAACCTGCGATGCCTCAAAAATATTGTGGCGTGATACATTATGGGTAATATCTACAATAAGCGCATCAGGGTTTATCCCGAGGATCACGCCCTTAATTAACCCGACAAAAGGGTCCTTCAGGCCAAAGTCTGTTGTCAATGTGATGACAGGTCTTTTCAACAGTTAAGCGCTCCTCTTAATCCTTCAACGGACTTTT
Organism: Thermodesulfovibrionia bacterium; assembly: GCA_964195875.1. Taxonomy (GTDB): domain Bacteria; phylum Nitrospirota; class Thermodesulfovibrionia; order UBA6902; family UBA6902; genus CAXMSH01. The sequence continues at coordinate 2,449 of CAXMSH010000106.1, read as the reverse complement.
CATTATTAGAAGATAAATATGATCTTATTCCTTCCAATATGTCCATTGCAGATCGGGGGTTAATAAAATTTCCAGTACCTACAGCTACGGCGCTTGCACCGCAAAGTATAAACTCCAGCGCGTCCTCAGCAGTCACTATGCCCCCCATACCTATAATCGGTATACGAACTTTCCTGTAACACTCCCAGACCATTCTAAGGGCAATGGGTTTAATGGCAGGGCCTGAAAGTCCTCCAGTAACATTCGCAAGTCTGGGCCTTTTTGTAACCAGATCTACAGCCATCCCTGTCAGTGTATTTATGAGCGACAATGCATCGGCACCCGCATCTTCAGCAGTCTTTGCCATATAAGCTATATCCGTTACATTAGGAGAGAGCTTGACAATAAGCGTAAGATCGGTTGCCTTCCGGACCGCGCTTACAACATCACGCGTCATCCCGGGGTCTGTGCCGAAAAGACTCCATCCAGCCTGCCTGTTCGGACATGATATATTCATCTCAAGAGCGTGAATCCCTTCCACGGAACTAAGCCGTTCAGCAGCTTCTACATATTCCTCTATAGTATCCCCGAAAAAATTAACAATTACAGTAGTATCAAATTTCTTCAGGAAAGGTAGTTTCTCATTGATAAAGGCCTCGATCCCTATATTCTGAAGCCCAATGGCATTCAGCATCCCGGCGGGGGTCTCTACTATACGAGGAGGCGGGTTACCCTCCTTTGGATGAAGGGAGAGGCCCTTAACAACAACGGCTCCAAGACTGCTTATATCAAGAAATTCTGAATATTCTTCACCGTAGCCGAATGTACCTGAAGCGGTCATTACAGGATTTTTCAGTTTTAACTTCCCTATTTCAACTGATAATTTCATACTATAATGATTTCCATTTTTTTGACA
>CAXMSH010000106.1:0-1544 GCA_964195875.1 Thermodesulfovibrionia bacterium | reverse complement strand
CAGGATTAACATGATTAACAAGATACAGAAGATTTTCCTTTTTTTTCTGACAGGATTAACATGATTAACAAGATATTATATTTTTTTATCAATTTATCCTGAAGATCCATTATATCCTGTCTAATTTTTTTCTTTTAAAGTATCCTGAACGTCCTGTTCATCCTGTCTAATTATTAATAGTTATTCATCACCATACAATCTCCTCTATAGGGAAGACAGGGCCTTCCTTACAAACGCGCTTATAACCGCTTGTGGTATTCACCACACACCCAAGACAAGACCCAATTCCACAAGCCATGCTCTCCTCAAGCGCCATTGACCCTTCGATCTTATATTTTTCCGCTAAATGAGATAACGATCTAAGCATGGGCTTTGGACCGCAGGCATATAACCGGTATGAATCAGCTGGTCTGGAATTTAGAGAGAGGAAATTATTTAAAAGATCAATAACACTGCCCTTCTCTCCTGAAGTCCCGTCATCGGTTGAGATCACTGTGTTTATCCCTAAAGATTTTAATTCTTCAGCACACAGGATCTCTTCCCCTGTTCTGGCACCGTAAAAGAATTCAGGCTTTAAACGGGAAAGCGATTCAGCAAGGGCAAAGATAGGGGCTACCCCTATTCCACCGGCAACAAGCAAAGGCATCTTCTCCTCATTCTCAGCAACCTGGAACCCGTTGCCGAGAGGGCCTATTACATCAAGCCTTTCACCCGGGCTTTTATCTTTGAGTATTGCTGTTGCCTTTCCAACCACACGGTACATCAACTGAAAATCTCCACCCAGCCAGCGATGAAGACTAAAGGGGCGCTTAAGAAGAGGGTCCATGCCCTGACCGGCAGAGACCATAAAAAACTGGCCCGGTAAAGGTTCTATAATATCCTCTGAAGGAATGGCGGTAAGGATATAGTGATTTTCTGTTATCTTCCTGTTCTCTCTAACGGTTATTTTAAATATCTTACTCAAAGCTTATCTCAATAATTTCGAGCTCCGTTATCCCCCCCGGAGCCTTAACAGTGGCAACATCACCCTCTTCCTTTCCTATGAGTGCCCTTGCCATAGGAGAAAGTATGGATATCATGCCGTTCTTTATATCTGATTCATCAGGCCCAACCAGAGAGTAAACCTTCTCTTCTTCAGTATCAACATCCACAACCTTCACCTTTGCCCCGAAAGCTATCTTATCCTGAGATATACTTGCGGGATCAATCACGGTAACTTGCGCGATCTTTGACTGGAGCTCCTGGATGCGGCCCACAATGAATGACTGCTTCTCTTTAGCAGCGTGATACTCGGCATTTTCAGAGAGATCGCCATGTGCCATTGCCTCGGCAATCGCCTTTATGTTCTGCGGACGGTCGACTTTAATAAGTCTTTCAAGTTCGTCTTTGAGTTTCTTAAATCCGGAAGGGGTTATCGGCACGTTAGTCATGGCAAATTCTAACAATACACAGCATTCAAAGTAAAGGCGGTTATGTATTTAATATTGGTTATTAAGTTATTGAGTTATTGAGTTGTTTTATTTTGTGATATTCCTGAAGGGATT
>CAXMSH010000105.1:317-5137 GCA_964195875.1 Thermodesulfovibrionia bacterium | reverse complement strand
TCATGAGCATCCCCGCAATGGCAGGTCTTATCGCGCTTGCGGGCCCCATAATAAATTTGCTCTATCAGCGGGGGGAATTCACCTATGAGGCTACCCGTGCCACCGTCAGCGCGATGCTCTTTTATTCTGCAGGTCTGTGGGCATTTGTCGGTCTCAGGATTGTCAGGGTGCCATTTTATTCGATGCAGGACACAAAGACCCCGCTGATTGTAGCCATTATTTCAGTTGTTACCAATGCGGTATTCAGTCTGATTCTGATAGGGCCATTGAAACACGGCGGACTTGCGCTTGCCCTTTCAATTTCAGCGGCGGTGAACTTTACCGTTCTTTTCCTTTTGTTAAGGTCGAAGCTTGGAAGTGTTGACGGAAGGAATATAGCAGGTTCTTTTATTAAAATATCTATTGCTTCACTGGTTATGGGGTTTATCGGCAGATTTCTCTTAAGAGGAGAGATGTGGATCGAAAGCGGAAGGGTTATTGAGAAGACAGGACTGATGGCGGTTGTGATTTGCCTCTGTATTTCCATTTATTTCTTAATGATGTGGTTTATGAAGAGTGATGAACTTAAATATCTTCTGAATATCCGTAAAAAGAGAGGGTGAGATCGTGGGTCTCAGCTATACTGGTAATTTGATCATACAGGAAATTATTCTGACATGATTAACATGATTAACAGGAAACAGATGATTTTCTTTTTTTCTTTCTGACAGGATTATTGAGCCACGAATATACACTAATAACAAAACAAGACTTCTCTGACAGGATTAACATGATTAACAAGATACAGAATATTTTCTTATTCTTTTTTGATATTTATCCTGAACATCCTGTCTAAAAAGTCCTGCCAAAGGAGGGGAATCATGATCATTAAAAAGGTAGTTGTAGGTCCACTTGAAGAAAACTCTTATATTGTTGCTGATGAGGTTTCAAAAGAGGCTTTCGTTATTGATCCCGGGGATGAGCCTGACAGGATTATGGATCTTATTGACAGTAACGGATTAAATGTGCGGTCGATCATATGCACTCATGGACATTTTGACCATGTTGGAGCGGTTGGAGACGTTAAGAAGGCCACAGGTGCGAGGGTTATGATGCATAAGGATGATTCTGAAACATACGGGATGGTCAAGGACCAGGCCGCGTTATGGGGATTCAACGTTGATGATCTTCCTGAGCCTGATGGATTTCTGCATGATGGGGACGAGATAAAGGCGGGAGGGATGGTATTCAGGGTTATGCATTCTCCAGGCCACAGCCCCGGTGGTATATGTCTTTATGGAGAGGGGGTTCTCTTCTCAGGGGATACCATGTTTCAGGGCTCAATCGGCAGGACAGACTTCCCGGGGGGAAGTATTGAGAAACTTAAGGGATCCTTTAAACGGTTAATTGATTTACCGGAGGATACCAGGGTCTTTTCAGGCCATGGGCCGGAAACGACAATAGGCAGGGAGAAGAGAGAGAATTTTTTCATGTCTGAACTTTAACCCGCGTATTGCATGAAGGCTTCAGGGTTTTATTTTCTTGCGAATAACAATTTTTTTGCGTTAGACCTGACCGCTTCAGGTAAGTTTCTATCCTTCTCGATCTGTTTCAGGTCCTTGGTCCTTATGCTATGGATGTGTTGTATGGATACTCCAGTGGGGGTTTTAGGGTTTGAAACAAGGCAATGAATAATAGTATAGGATCTGAGCCATGTCTTGTTTTTAGCGATCTCCCTCAATATATCACTCGTGGTTGTCTTTTGCTTGGCCAGGAGTTCAATCTCACTATGGGAGATTTTGGGGTTATTGAGGACCGCTACCAGTATCTCCTCCCTTGGATCACGCAGGAGTATTGACCTGATCTCACGGCTTCCCTTAACGGCAAGCTGCATCTTCTCTCCGGTCCCCATCGTCTGGACCCTCTGAAGCAGGCTCTGGGCCTTTATGCGTGTTTGTTCTTGAGGTGCTTCCGTTCTTGCGAGTTCAGTTGTAACGGGCAGTTTCAATGTGCGGCCTGCGAATTCCCGGGTATCTTCGGGAGTAAGGGGATGCGTTAGAAAGAGATTGAGGATTTCAGGCCTATGAGTATTTTCTCTTGCTATCTCATCAAGTATTGAAGGATCGGTAGTGCTGTCTAACAGCAATGTGTCAACAACATTTACCGATATGACAGAAAGGTCAACAGTTATACGTTTGAGAGGCTCCATAATGAATATTACAATTTACTAATATTTATAATCAAGAATCAGGTAGAGGTTTAATAAGGTATATTAAATACTCAATATTGCCTTTTGGTCCGGTGATAGGAGACTTTATTATCCCTCTGACATCAAGGCCCATATTTACTGCCCCGTCTCTAATCATCCCGATAACATTCTGTCTTATGGTTTCATCCCTGATTACCCCGCCTTTTCCGACGTCCTTCCTTCCAGCCTCGAATTGAGGTTTTATCAAAGCTATTATCTCTTTGCCGGGAGACAAAAATTCCAGGACATTCGGGATTACTTTAAGCAGTGATATGAATGAAACATCAATAGTTGCGATATCTATTGAATCCTTAACAGCGTTTTTTTCAAGATACCTGATATTGGTCTTTTCAAGCAGGACTACACGCGGATCATTTCTGAGTTTCCAGCTGAACTGACCGTAACCGACATCAACCGCGTAGACCCTCACGGCGCCATTCTGTAAAAGGCAGTCGGTAAACCCGCCGGTCGACGCGCCAACGTCCATAGCTGTTTTATCTATAACGCTTATATTGAAGCTTTTGATCGCCTCCTCGAGCTTAATTCCTCCACGGCTTACGTAAGGTAATTTTTTCAATACTTCAATAGACGCGCTTCCTTTTACCATCGCTCCTGCCTTATCAACAGTCATGCCGTTTACCAGCACGTTGCCTCCAAGTATTATCGCCTTTGCCTTTTCTCTGCTTTCAGTCAGGCCCTTTTCGAACATCAGCCGGTCAAGACGGATTTTTTTCTCGTTTCTTCGAGTCGTTTTATCTGGCATTGTCCATTGTTAGTCAGGATCAGTATTCATATGAGTTGACAATTGTGAGGGTCCAAGGGGTCGAGGATTCAAGGGTTCGAGGGAACAAACAAAGATAAAAGATCAAGACTATCAAGATTAACATGTATCATCGTGTATCTCGGCGCGAGTCGATTCCGACCTGTATCGTGTATCTTGTATCTATTTACGTACCGACGCTTCATTTTAGTCTCCCTGTCACTCTTTATGACGTCCGATAAGAGAGAGCACCTCTCCCACGATACCTTCAGTATCAAGTCCAAACTTCTTTCTCAGAAGGCTTTGCGGTCCCTGTTCAATAAATGTATCAGGAAGGCCGATGATCTTTACCTTAAGGCCGTTAATTTGGTGTTTTGTCAGTTCTTCGATAACTGCGCTTCCAAAACCACCAGCAGCTGCGTTTTCCTCAACAGTTATGACATTTCCAATCTCTTTTGTGAGGGATACGATCATATCTGTATCGAGCGGTTTAATAAATCGTGAATTGACTACACAGGCACTGATGCCTGACTCTTTGAGCTTCTTTGCGGCTTCTACAGCAGGCAAAACAGTACTGCCAATAGCAAGGATCAGTATATCATTACCCTCTGTCTCCAGCGAAGCCTTCCCGACAGGGACGAGAGATGGTTCTGTATCCTCCTGAATGTTGACAGCAGTGCCTCTCGGATATCTTATTGCTGACGGGCCGTTATGGGATAAAGCTGTCTTTAACATGCACCTTAGCTCATAGCCGTCTTTTGGAGCCATAACGATCAGGTTAGGGATATGCCTGAGATATGAAAGATCGAAGGCCCCGTTGTGCGTAGGGCCGTCTTCACCCACTATACCTGCCCTGTCAATCGCGAAGACGACAGGAAGGTTCTGAAGACAGATGTCATGAATTATTTCGTCGTATGACCTCTGCAGGAAGGTTGAGTAGATTGCCACTACAGGCTTCAGACCCTGCGTTGCAAGTCCTGCGGCAAAGGTTGCGGCATGCGGCTCGGCAATCCCAACGTCATAAAATCTTCTGGGAAATGCGTTAACAAACTCCATAAGCCCGGTGCCCTCTGTCATCGCTGCGGTAATGGCAACTATCCTGTCATCTTCTTTCGCGAGACTCACCAGGCAGTTTCCAAATATCTCGCTGTATGAAGTCTTTGAAGATGGATGCTGTTTTCCTGTTTCTATATCAAAAGGGCCGATACCATGAAATATGCCGGGGTTTTTCTCTGCCGGCTCGTATCCCCTGCCCTTCTTTGTAATAGTATGAATTAAGACCGGGCCCGGAAAATCTTTAAATCTTTCTAAAGTTTCAATAAGCATATCGATCCGGTGTCCGTCAACCGGGCCCACATACTCAAAGCCCAATTCTTCAAAGAGTATCCCTGGGACGATAAAACCCTTGAACGTGCCCTCTGCTTTTTGGGCTAACTTCAGAACGGGTTCGCCTACCCCGGGGATACGTTCAAGGATATGCTTGGTCTCCTTCTTGAACTTTGTGTAGATGTCTCCCATCAAAATCCTTCTAAGATAGGCAGAGAGGGCGCCTACATTTGGGGATATAGACATTTCATTGTCGTTTAATATGACGATAATGTCTTTTTTCAGATGGCCTGCGTGGTTAAGCCCTTCAAAGGAGAGTCCCGCTGTGAGTGCCCCATCCCCTATGACGGGAATAACTTTAAATTTTTCTTTCTTATGGTCTCTGGCCGCTACCATTCCGAGGGCAGCTGATATAGAGGTTGAACTGTGGCCTGTGCCAAATGCGTCATGAGCACTCTCTCCAATTTTTGGAAATCCCGAGATCCCCTTATGCTGCCTGATCGTTGA
>CAXMSH010000105.1:0-307 GCA_964195875.1 Thermodesulfovibrionia bacterium | reverse complement strand
AAGCTCCCCAGTCTGCCGGTAAGCAGCTTATGCGGGTATGACTGGTGTCCGACATCCCATATTATCTTATCTTCAGGTGAGTTGAAGACATAGTGGAGCGCTATGGTAAGGTCGATGACCCCCAGGTTGGAGGCGAGATGTCCACCATTTATTGCAACCCTTTCTATAATCATCTCTCTAAGTTCTGCAGAAAGCTCTTTCAACTCACGGCCTGTGAGTTTCTTAATGTCATGAGGGTTTTTTAATCTTTCCAGTATCATTATCTCTCAGTTCCGTCTTTCAAGGATATACTTTGCAAGTTCTATCA
>CAXMSH010000104.1:0-5163 GCA_964195875.1 Thermodesulfovibrionia bacterium | reverse complement strand
CTGCAGTTTGCCCCTCGTCTGCCTTGACCGTAGTTTTTCGATGTTGCTTCCTGCGATATCGTCAAGAGACAAACGGAGTTCTGAAGCGAGTTGACTTATATACCAGAGGACATCCCCGAGTTCTTTAGCCAGAAGGACCCTTGTCTCATCATCGATAACCCCGGCTTTGTCTCTTATCACCTTCTTCAGCTTCTCCTGAACCTCTCCAACTTCACCGCCAAGACCGAGAGCCGGATATACCCAGTTATCCCCGACATCAGGGTAAATCGCCGTCCCCCTCGATTGTTCCTGATATTCTTTAAAATCCATACTTCCTCCTTTTATTGATGACGCCTTAAGTAAATCGGTCAAGTTTATTCATAACTGGCCCACGCTACATATATTAACTGCCCGGTACCATGAGGAGTCAATATAACAGCAGTGAATGGTAATTGGTGATGGGTAATCGGTGAATGAAAACTAAAAACGACAACTGACTTCTTTGCCGTTTAAGTTATATACGATAAGCCACAAGCCATCAGCCACGCGCCCTATGCCCTCTGCCATCCCCCCTGCCTACTATTCATATTGACCAAAAAGGGTGATTTATATATACTACCTATTGATTTCATACTTTGATTTTTTGGGGAGTGGTGAAGGGGTATCACGGCAGATTCTGGTTCTGCTTTCAGGGGTTCGAATCCTCTCTCCCCAGCCATCCTTCGACAAGCTCAGGATTTCTAATCTGAGCTTTATTTCTTAGTTCGAAGGATGGTCCTGAGCCCGTCGAAGGGCAAAAAATGTGGTATCTTTACATATTAAAATGTAGCGACTGCTCTTTCTATACTGGTGTTACTCCAGACCTACAAAGAAGAATTAAGTCCCATAATAATGGAAGCGGTGGTAGATATACTCGTTGTAGGCTTCCAGTATCTCTATTATATTCTGAACCATACTTAACAAAATCGGAGGCATTAAAAAGGGAGTTGCAAATAAAAGGATGGTCAAAAACAAAAAAGGAAGCATTAATAACCGGCAATGTGAGTAAATTACAAGAACTATCAAACCGGGGGAACTCCAAAACTATGCTATTAGTATATTTCATGAAGTGTAATATTCAAAACTCAATGGTGAGTCTGCCATACCATACTTCCTGCGCATAAAAATATTCAAACTCCTTTTCTGTCTGATTTTCTGAGCTCACTTTCCTGTAAATTGCTAATTAAATTCGGTCTTTTACATTTGTGTATAGTATTTGGTAAAATTATTAAAATAAAGCGGTTCGACAGGCTCACTACCTTATTTTTTTAAGTCCTGAGTTTATCGAAGGGTTTGCACTACTTTTAAGAGCACAGTCAAAAAATACAGTTTTCACTTATCAGTAACTGAGAAAGCATATAAGAAATATTTTTTGTTATCAAATCGGTTACTATTTACCTGTCACTGTTAACCGTTTTTATGGTCCCATCGTCTAGTGGCCCAGGACGCTGGCCTCTCACGCCGGAAACACGGGTTCGAGTCCCGTTGGGATCACCAATAAAACTATATAGTCACCGACTAACACAGACTTTTCACAGATACTGTCAAGAAGACGCAAAAACAAAAACCTTGCGTATTTAATTTACATTTTTTGTCAGATAAGGTCTGTGGCAAAAACATGGAGACATGATGTCAAAAACATATAAAATTGCGGTTATCCCCGGTGACGGGACAGGACCTGAGGTTATCGCCGAGGGGATCAAGGTGCTTAATGCCGTATCCGACATGGCTGGGTTCAAACTGGATCTGAACTATTTCGACTTCGGAGGTGAAAGGTACCTTAAGACCGGTGAGATCCTGCCGGACAACGCTATAGAGGAATTAAAAAAACACAAAGCCATCTATCTCGGAGCTATCGGGCATCCGGATGTAAAGCCCGGCGTGCTGGAAAAGGGGATACTCTTAAGACTCCGTTTTGAGCTTGACCAGTATATCAACCTGAGACCGGTTAAGCTCTACCCCGGCATAGACTGCCCACTGAAAGGCAAGGGGCCTGAAGATATCGATTTCGTTGTCGTAAGGGAAAACACAGAGGGCCTCTACGCAGGCGCAGGAGGTGTACTTAAAAAAGGGACACCTGACGAAGTAGCGATCCAGGAGTCCATAAATACAAGAAAGGGCGTTGAGCGGTGCATACGCTATGCATTTGATCTATGCAGAAGACGCAACAAGGACAGGAAACTGACACTATGCGGCAAGACAAACGTCCTGACCTTTGCGTTTGACCTCTGGGAGAGGACCTTTTACGAGGTTGCAAAGGAGTATAAGGATATCAAGGCGGATTACGCGCATGTGGACGCCATCACAATGTGGTTCGTCAAGAACCCTGAATGGTTCGACGTTATAGTTACAGACAATATGTTCGGCGACATAATCACGGACCTCGGGGCCATGATACAGGGCGGTATGGGCATCGCCGCCGGAGGGAATATCAATCCTGAAGGCGTCTCCATGTTTGAGCCTATCGGAGGGTCAGCGCCAAAATACACCGGCATGAACATCATAAACCCGCTTGCCGCAATCTCAGCGGCAGGGCTGATGCTTGAAAACATTGGCGAAGAGAAGAGCGGAAAGGCGATAGAAGAAGCGGTAATGTATGTAACCGGAAATAAAATCAAAGGCCTTGCTGCCGGCAAGATGGGATACAGCACCAATGAGATCGGCGACCTTGTGGTTGCGAACCTTAAAGGTATTTAGATAATGCTTAAGAAAAAAGATAAATACATAGTTGCTGTCGTGGGAGCGACCGGCGCCGTAGGGAACGAGATGATCTCCATTCTAGAAGCTCGTGACTTCCCGGTAAAGGAACTGAGATTATTTGCCTCAGAGCGTTCTGAAGGAAAGACCATCGATTTTCACGGCAAACCGGTGACTGTCAGAACACTCGGGGAGGATGTCTTTGAGGGAATAGATATCGCCCTCTTCTCTGCCGGCGGAGACAGAAGTAAACATTTTGCTCCCATAGCCGCAAAGGCAGGGTGCGTAGTTATCGACAACTCGAGCGCGTGGAGAATGGATCCTGAAGTTCCCCTGGTAGTACCGGAAGTTAACGCCCATGACCTTAAATGGCATAAGGGGATAATCGCAAACCCCAACTGCTCAACCATACAGATGGTGCTGCCGCTGAAACCTATACATGATGCCGCAAAGATAAAGAGGGTGGTTGTAACCACGTTTCAATCTGTGTCAGGGACCGGCAAGAAGGCTATGGATGAACTTCTTCAGCAGACCACCGATGTGCTGAACTTTAAAGAGATAAAACCTGAAGTTTACCCTCACCAGATCGCGTTCAACTGCATTCCGCATATAGACACTTTCCTTGAAAACGGATATACAAAGGAAGAGGTCAAGATGATTAACGAGACGAAGAAGATACTGGGTGACGATTCCATAAAGGTGACCGCCACTACCGTGAGGGTGCCTGTATTCAGATGCCATTCTGAATCCGTAAACATTGAGACTGAAAAGAAGATCAGCCCTAACGAGGTAAGGGCGATTCTCTCAGACACCGACGGCATTATCGTCTATGACGTGCCTGAAAAGAATATATACCCTCTTGCGATTGACGTAACCGATAAGGACGGGACTTACGTGGGCAGGATCAGGGAAGACAACACCGTGGAGAACGGCCTCAATATGTGGATAGTTGCAGACAACCTGAGGAAAGGCGCCGCCCTCAACGCCGTGCAGATAGCTGAGAAACTGATTGCACAGATTAAATAGCGCCGAGTACACATACAATGAACAGCCCCGCAATAAATTCCCATGAAAAATGTTGACCATATTATAAGAGCCGATTATATTCTGACCATGGAAGAAGGTCAGGAGATCATAAAAGATGGGGCAGTGGCGGTTGCCGGTGCAAAGATCATAGATGTTGGAAGCTTTACTGAGATATCCCGTAGGTATTCTGCCAGTAATACACATGGCGGCAAAAACAAGGTCGTCTTTCCCGGCCTGATTAATACCCACACACATGCCCCGATGGTCTATTTCAGGGGACTTGCCGACGACCTCCCGCTTCAGGAGTGGCTTGAAAAACATATATGGCCTGCTGAAACAAAATGGCTCACCGAAGAATTTGTCAGCGACGCGGTTGAACTCGCCTGCCTTGAGATGTTAAAGGCAGGGGTAACAACCTATGCTGATCAATATTTTTATGAAGATGCCGCCGGTAAGAAGGCCGAGAAGATCGGGATGAGGGGTGTGCTTGGTGCTGGAATCATAGACTTCCCTTCGTTATACGCAAAATCATCGGATGACTACTTCAGAAACGCTGAGAACCTTATCAATAACTGGAAGGACAGCGAGCTGATCACTCCATGTATTGCCCCGCATGCCACGTATACATGCGGGCCGGACAACTATAAAAGGGCCAAGGAGATGGCCGAAAGATACGACGTCCCGCTCCATACCCACCTTGCTGAGACAGAGTTCGAAGTCGCTGAATGCCTGAAGCGCTACAACAAGAGACCTGTTGAGTACCTGGAGAGTATCGGTGTTCTTTCCAAACGCCTCTTTGCCGCACACTGTGTCTGGGTAACGGATAAAGAGATAGACCTGCTTGCAGAGAGGGGAACCGGGGTTGCCCACTGCATTGAAAGCAATCTTAAGCTCGCCTCAGGATTCGCTCCTGTCCCAAAGATGATAAAGGCTGGTGTAAAAGTCGGCCTCGGGTCAGACGGCGCCGCAAGCAACAATGATCTCAGTATTCTGGGAGAACTTCAGACAGCCGCAAAGGTGCACAAAGCTGTTTCAAAGGACCCCACTGTTATTGACTGCAGAACCGCTCTCTCAATGGCAACCATTAACGGAGCAGAAATACTAGGTCTCGGTGATAAAACAGGTTCAATAAAACCCGGCAAGGCCGCTGACCTGGTGATAGCGGACATTGATAAACCTCACCTCACACCCATCTTCGATATATACTCCCATATAACATACTGCCTGAGACCTTCAGATATCGAGACCGTTATGGTAAACGGCAGGATAGTGGTTGAAGAAGGCAGACTTTTGACTGCAGATGAGGCTGAGATAATTGATAAAGCCCGTGAGTGGCAGAAGAAGATCAGTTGTCAATAATACTTAGCGCTTGAAAAGTTTGCATGCGATTGCTACTGAGAGCCTTAACAAACTGTATAAACG
>CAXMSH010000103.1:0-5275 GCA_964195875.1 Thermodesulfovibrionia bacterium | reverse complement strand
TACGACAACAAGCCCCCATGGACTCTTATTCAGGTCATCAACTGATACCACAAGGGCAGGATGCAGGTCCTTGATTTCAGAACCGATGGAAGGACTGAAGTTAACAAGCCATATTTCTCCGCGTTTGGGAAACTCATTATCTTTCAAGACCGTCACCTAAACTCTTCTCAAAGGTCTTCCTCGTCTTTCTTTCTTCCCTGTCAAGAAACCCTTCAGCTTCTTCATCAAATCCCTTCCAGAAGGATCTTCTATGCTCCTCAAGCAATCTGTCAATTAAACCTGCTATGCTTGTCCCTGCATCTGCTGAAAGTTTTTTGAGTTTCTCCTGTGTTGGTTTGCTGACTCTTACCGTTGTTGTTTGCATTTTCACACACCTCTTTTCATCTATTTATCTACAAGTATACCATATCTAAGTATTGTTTTAAAGAGAGAGTGATTTGATTATACACTGGATACCCGCCCAGAAAATTACGGGCATAACAAAGAGTTTGGTTTTCTAACGAAGTCGAAATTCGATAATTATTAAAGCCTTACAGGAACACCTTTGGACCTTAGAAACTCCTTGGCCTCTCCTACCGAATACTCCCTGTAATGAAAAATCGAGGCCGCCAAAGCCGCGTCAGCCTCTCCCTCAACAAGCCCTTCACGAAGATGATCAAGAGTCCCTACTCCACCCGATGCTACAACCGGAATAGAGACCGCCTCCGCTATCCTCTTTGTCAGCTCAATATCGTAGCCATCCTTTGTGCCGTCCCTGTCCATGCTTGTAAGGAGAATTTCCCCGGCGCCAAGTTCATCCATCTTCTTTGCCCACCTGACGGCATCAAGACGCCTCATCTTTCTGCCACCGTGGGTAGAAAGTGCCCATGTGATACTGCCGCTTGACCGGTCATCCAAAGCCAATTCGCTCAGGTAAGGGTCGCTCAGCCAGCCCAGCCATGGCTCATCAGGTTCAAAAGACATTCCTTTTATGACTCTCTTGGCATCAACTGCCACTACAATGCACTGGCTTCCAAACCGCTCAGATGCTTTTTTGATAAAATATGGATCACGGACGGAGGTCGTATTGATTGAGACTTTGTCACACCCTGCATTCAGGAGGTCCCTTATATCATCCAGCGTCTTAATTCCCCCGCCAACTGTCAGGGGCATAAAGACATCATTAGCTGTCCTCGCGACAACATCAAGGATAATCTTCCTCTTTTCATGGGAAGCGGTGATATCAAGAAAAACTATCTCGTCAGCACCCTGACTGTCATAAAATATGGCATTTTCAACAGGGTCACCTGCGTCAGTTAAGTTCTGAAAATTCACTCCCTTAACGACCCTCCCGTCTCTTACATCAAGACATGGTATTATTCTTTTGGCTAACATTCTAAATCCGTTTCCTGTTTCCTGTTTCCTATTACCTATCACCAATGACCAGTCGCTGGTTCCCCGTTCCCCTTTGCTGTCTCAATAGCTTCATTCAGGTCAAGACTCTCCGCATACAAAGCCTTACCTGTAATAACTCCCATAAGACCCTTTACATTCATAAGGGCTTTTATATCATCAATCCCCGAAACACCTCCTGACGCTATCACAGGAATATTAAGCGAATCCACCATAGTTGCCATTGCTTCAACATTAGGCCCGGTCAGCATGCCGTCTCTTGATATGTCCGTATAAATAATCGCAGAGGCCCCTTCAGCCTCCATATGTCTTGCAAAACCCACGGCATCCCATTCGGTCAACTCCTCCCAACCCTTAACTGCAACCTTTCCGTCTTTGGCGTCAACTCCGACGGCTACTTTTCCGGGAAACCGCTCACAGGCTTTTCTGATCATTCCTGAATCATTAACAGCTGATGTACCTATAATGACCCTATCAATCCCAAGAGTAACAAGACTCGCTATAATCTCTATATTCCTGATGCCGCCGCCGAGTTCAATCGGTATCTCCACGGCCTTTCTTATAGCGAGAATCACGTCTAAATTCTTCTGTATCCCGGTGAACGCTCCATCAATGTCAACAATATGAAGCATCTCCGCCCCAAGCTTGACCCAGTGTTTTGCCATAGAAACCGGGTCATCTGAATATACTGTAACCTCTTCCTTTTTCCCCTGTAAAAGCCTTACGCACCTGCCGTCCTTAATGTCAATCGCGGGTATTATAATCATAAACTGAGTATATCAGAGCGTTCTGATTCAAATCAATTAATTAAAAGACAGGGTTCAAGTGAAAACCAATAATTAAAGAGCAAAGACATGGAATATTTTTCATATGTATCCTTACTAAATTTTGCCCGTCTCGCCGAGGTTTGAAAAGGCCTTAGTTTTGGTAATCTTATTAGTCACTTGAACCCTAGAATCCTCGACCCCTTGAACCCTTTTTTCTCAATGTTATATAATACTCATATCTGAAAGCTGCCAATTTCACCTGCAACTTCAACCGGGCAGCACCATGATCTTATCAAAAGTCACCAGTGTGTGAGCATTTCAGTCAAATTGAACCATGAAGAAAGAGCTCAACAATGTCAGATGCAAAAAATGTATGGGGAGATTATTCCTCTCTGTTGGTTGAAGAAGCGTAAGACTGAGCTGCATGGAATGCGGCCTTAATTATAATATTCAGGAGTTCATTAACGAACTGGAAGATGATTTCTGGAGTGGTCTGTCCCACCGCCCTTGTGACAGTGTTTAATTTACGCATCATTTTAACCTATGCGTATTGACATTTATGCATGGTTTAACTTAGTATATATAGTTAAATATTAATACAATTATTTTCAGCAGGGAGATTATGAAGACAATTTTCGCAAAAAAATCCGATATCCAGAAAAAATGGCATGTAATAGATGCTGACGGAAAGGTTGTAGGCAGACTCGCAACAAAGGTAGCATCGATACTTAGAGGTAAAAACAAACCTGTATACACCCCTAATGTTGACACCGGAGACTTCGTGATAGTTCTCAACGCTGCTAAGGTCCGTTTTACAGGCAGAAAGCTTGAGCAGAAGGAATACTTTCATCACACAGGCTACACGGGCGGCATAAAGAGGAAAACCGCTAAGGAAATAATGGATAAAACTCCCGAAAGAATTATCAAATCAGCAGTCAAAGGCATGCTGCCGCATAATGTGCTCGGAAGAGAGCAGCTCAAGAAGCTTAAAGTATACAGAGGCACAGAACATCCACATAATGCTCAAAACCCTGAAATACTCGACTTTAACAACTAGGAGAAGAGAATGCCTGAATTAGAGTACAACGCTACCGGCAGAAGAAAATCAGCAATTGCACAGGTATTTATGAAACCCGGCAAAGGCACAATTACAATAAACAAGCGTCCTCTTGATAAATACTACCCATACGAAACTCTGAAGATGATTGTACAGCAACCCCTTAATCTGGTTGCGGTCAACGGCAAGTACGATATCACCATCAGGGTAAAAGGTGGTGGAATAAGCGGGCAGGCATCTGCTATCAGACACGGAATTTCCAGGGCGCTCCTCAAGATAAATTCGGATTTCAGGGGACAACTGAAAAAAGAAGGACTTCTGACCAGAGACTCAAGAGTTGTGGAGAGGAAGAAGTACGGACAGAAGGGCGCAAGGGCTCGTTTCCAGTTCTCAAAGAGATAATTTAAAAACCGTGACGAGTAACGTTTGCGAGTTTAATCTCCATTATAGTTCTTTTAATATTCACTCGTCACTCATCACATATTACGATTATTAAATGCTAAAAGTTGCCATACTCGGTGGAAGCGGTTATGCGGGATGTGAGCTCTTAAGGCTGCTCCTGAAACATCCCCATGTAACTGTGACTTCCGTCACCTCAGAGCGTTATTCAGGTCTCCAGATATCAAATGTCTTTCTCAATTTCAGAAATACCGGCATTAAGTTCGAGCCGTTGCGTTTAACCAGTCTTGTTAAGAAGGCTGACCTCTTCTTCCTTTGTCTTCCTCACAAAGCCTCACAGGACGCAGTTGCATTTCTCAGCAGGGCCGGGAAAAAGGTGATAGATTTTTCAGCCGACTTCAGGCTGAAAAAACCAGCAGTTTACAGGAGATGGTACAAGACCGGTCACAGGCACGCATCTCTCATTAAAGATGCTGTCTACGGCCTTCCGGAAATTCACAGGGAATCTCTGAAGAAAGCCTCGATAATCGCTAACCCAGGATGTTACCCCACGGGCGCATTGCTTGCGCTTGCGCCTGTAATCAGAGAGGACATGATTGACACCGGCTCAATTATTATAGATTCAAAGTCAGGTGTGTCTGGAGCGGGAAGAACACCAGCACAGCCATTTATGTTCAGCGAGGCCAATGAATCTACTATGGCCTATGCTGTCACCACTCACCGACATACTCCTGAAATCGAGCAGGAGTTGAGCTTCTTGTCCCGAAAGAAGATTAATGTAGTCTTTACGCCTCATATTATACCGATGGACAGAGGGATCCTCAGCACTATATACGTTAAGCTTAAAGAGAAAACTTCCCTGCAGCAAATGATCAGGCTTTACAAAAAATCATATAAAGACGAACCGTTCGTGAGGGTTCTCAATAACGGCTTATTCCCAAGCACAAAGGCCGTTAGGGGGAGCAATTTCTGTGACATATCCCTTTTTCTTGAAAAACGAAACAGGGAAAATCAAACCCTTATAATTATCAGCGCGATAGACAACCTGATAAAAGGGGCTTCCGGACAGGCAGTGCATAACATGAACATCATGTATGGGTTCGATGAAACAGCAGGATTAACAGCTTCTCCTCCCAGCCCCTGATGACACCCCCCACTACAAAGAAAATAATCTCTGTGCCCGGCTTTAAGTTTTCAGGTGTATCAGCAGGAATAAAAAAAGGCAGGAAAAGGGATCTTGCCGTTATTTATTCCGAGAAAGAAGCCTCGGTAGCCGGCGTCTTTACCACAAATTCCATAAAGGCCTCACCAGTACAACTTGATATCAAACGAATAGCCTCAAAAAAAGGCCAGGCGATTATAGTGAACAGCGGCAACGCAAATGCCTGCACGGGGTCAAATGGTCTCAGGGACGCAAAAGAGATGTGTGAGACAACGGCAGGAGAACTTGGCATCTCCTCTGATCTGGTGTATGTCTCGTCAACCGGTATAATCGGGAGACCAATGCCGATGTCAAATATAATAAAAGGTATTCCGAGGGCCGTAAAGAAGCTCTCCCCCTACTCCATTCATGACACTGCCTGTGCGATCATGACGACCGACACCTTTCCCAAGCTTGTTTGCAGGAAATTAAAACTTGGCAGACAGACCGGCATCGTTG
>CAXMSH010000102.1:5008-5297 GCA_964195875.1 Thermodesulfovibrionia bacterium | reverse complement strand
CCGAAGGGGATTTTTCACCCTTGCCGATCATCATTTAAAGAAGATAAAGCGAAAAGGAACAAAAAATTTTCTGTTTTATGCGGACCTTGACAACCTTAAAGGAATTAACGATTCTTGCGGTCACCTCGAAGGGGATATAGCGATTAAAGCATTTGCTGAAATACTTAAATCAACATTTCGGGAGTCGGACGTAATCGCTCGTATCGGTGGAGATGAGTTTGTGGTTTTCCCTGTCCCCTTAACAGAAGCCGAGGAGGGCTCTATAGTAAGGCGTTTACAGGATAATCTT